>JAUPWC010000481.1 GCA_030916665.1 Verrucomicrobiota bacterium | reverse complement strand
TCGCGGGCGCTGTAGCGATAAGTCGGCATGCGACTCAGTGGTCGGAGACGGTGATGACGCGCAGCACCTCGTCGATCGTCGTCAGGCCGGAACGGACCTTCTGCCAGCCCGATTGCTGGAGCGTGCGCATGCCGTGCTCGCGGGCGCACTTGGCGAGCGTGCGCGTGGACTCGCGCTTGATGACGAGGTCGTGCAGTTCGGGCACCGGTTCAAGAATCTCGAACAGACCGACGCGGCCACGGAAACCGGTCTGGCGGCAGCGGTCGCAACCGACCGGAGCCATGAGCTGGGTGACACCGTCGGCCTCGGAGTGATCGAGGCCCAGGATGGAAAGTGAATCACGAATCTTGACCGGATCCACCGCCGCCGGCTTGGCGCAGTGTTCGCAGAGGCGGCGCACGAGGCGCTGGGCGATGACGAGTTCCACGGCGGAAGTGATCAGGAAGGGCTCGATGCCCATGTCGGTCAGGCGGGTGATGGCGCCGGGCGCGTCGTTGGTATGGAGGGTCGAGAACACCAGGTGACCGGTGAGCGAGGCGCGGATGGCGATGTCGGCGGTCTCGCGGTCGCGCACCTCACCGACCATGATGACGTCGGGGTCCTGGCGCAGGATGTGGCGCAGCGCGCTGGCGAAGGTCAGGCCGATTTCCGGACGCACCTGGATCTGGTTGGCGCCGGGCACCTCGTATTCGATGGGGTCCTCGACGGTGACGATGCGGAGGTCGGTGGAATTGATCTCGCGGAGGAACGCGTTCAGCGAGGTGGATTTGCCCGAGCCGGTCGGGCCGGTCACGAGAATGATGCCGTGCGGAAAACCGAGCACGCGGCGGACGGCGGCCTGTTCGCCGGCGTCCATGCCGAGGCGATCCATCGTGTAGGCTTCGCGGCGCAGGTTGAGCAGGCGGAGGCTCACGCTCTCGGCGTAGATCGTGGGGATCGTGGAGACGCGGATGTCGAGGGTGTTGCCCGCGGCCCGGAAGTTGATGCGGCCGTCCTGCGGGAGGCGTTTCTCGGAGATGTTGAGCCGCGCCATGATCTTGAGGCGCGAGATGATGGCGTCCTGGTAGCGGATGAGATTTTCCGGCAGCGGCACCGGCACGAGCAGGCCGTCCACGCGGTAGCGGATGCGGAGCTGGCCTTCCTGCGGCTCGAAATGGATGTCGGTGGCGCCGTCCTCGATGGCCTGCGAAATAACTTCGGTGACGAAGCGCACGACCGCGGCCTCCTCGTCGGCCTCGTTGTCGGTGGCGAGGCTGTTGGCGGCCAGTTCGGGCAGATCGTCGTCGTTCTCCAGACTGCCGGCGCCCACGCCGTAGCACTCGACGATGAGCTGGTTGATGCGGTCGGTGGGCGCGAGCACCCAGCGCAGCGGGCGCGCGGTGAAAGTGGCGATCCAGTCGCACACCACGTCGTCGGCCGGCCAGGTCGTGGCGAGGGTCAACGTGCCGTCGGCCTCCGCGGCCAGGATGGGCACGATGACGAAATCGCGCGTGAGTCGGGCCGGCAGCAACGGGATGCCCTCCGGGTCGGGCTTCAGGTCACGTTGCACGGGCAGGCCGGTGGCGTGGGAGAGCGCCTCAAGCGCGGCCGGCTCCTCGGCGCCCAGTGCGGTGGCGAGCGCACCGAGCCGGCGGTCGCGGGACGATTCGGCGAGCAAGCGACGCTGTTCCTCGCTGAGCCGGGTCCGCAGCGCGGCCGGCAGCATGTCGGTGTCGGCGGCCATGGCGGTCACGGCTTGGGCTGGTCGAGCTTCAGGGCCTCGCGAACCTGCTCGCGGTGTTCCTTGGGGAATTTTTCCACCTGCTCGATGGCGGCGGCGCCGTCGGCGGCGGTGTTGGTCAGCACGGTCGGGCGCAGGAAAAAGACGAGATCGGTGCGGGCGTTTTCGCGGGTGCGGCTGCCGAAGAGGTCGCCGAGGATCGGGATGGGTCCGAGCCGGTTGGTGCGTTTGGTCTGGGAAGTGCGCTGCAAGCCGCCGACCACGATGATCTCGCCGGTGCGGGCGCTGACAAAGGATTTGGCGTTTCGTTTTCCGACCCGGGGCTGCGGGTTGCCGTCGATTTCGATTTCGCCGAGGACGTCGTCCACGTTCTGCTCGATCTCGAGCTGGACGGAGCCGTCGGTGCCGATGAGCGGGGTGACGATCAGTTCGATGCCGATCTCCTGTTGGCCCACGGTGCTGCGGTAGCCGCCGACGCCGCCGGCCGTGCCGGTGTTGTCGTTGATGTAGCTGTTGATCGTCGGACGGGACTCACCCACGAAAATTTCACCCTTCCGGTTGTGGGTGGTCATGATGTTGGGCTGTGAAAGGATGACGGCCTTGGTCTTGCGCGGGGTGGTCGAGAGGCCGATGGCGGCGGTCAGGTCGGTGGTGCCGGCGGAGAAGGTGGCCTGATTGATGTTGTAGCCGGCGCCGGAGGAACTGAAGCCCACCAGTTTGCCGTCGGTGATCTGCAATCCCAGTTCGCCGATGCCGGAGCTGGCATTGTCGCTGAGCGTGACCTCGGCGATGACGACCTCGATGC
>JAUPWC010000480.1 GCA_030916665.1 Verrucomicrobiota bacterium | reverse complement strand
GCGCGAGCCCCCTCCCCCATTCCGCATCCAGAAGCCCAGAAGCCTTCGGCGGGCAGGACAGCATCGACCCGCGTGACACCCGGCGGTACCTGTGCCGCTTCATCGATGGCGCGTAGTCCCGCAGCGCACCATCCTCGGACCGAAGCTCAGGGCAGGGGTGCTGCCCTCAGGGGGAACCCTGGTTCCTCATGCGGTGGGGAATCAGCGTCCCAGCAGGGCTGAGGCGACGATGCTGACGCCGGTGGCGAGAAGCAACACACAGACGGTCCTGAGCACCGTCTCGCGTCGCCAGCGGGGGGGATAGCGTCGCAGCAGCCAAGATGTCCCCAGCACCTCAGGGGCGGCGAGCAGGATCATCTTCACCGCAACCAGGCTGAACTGTCCCGTTGCCAGGACGACGACAATCCGCATCGCGCTCATCGTGGTCAGCGCGGCGACCAAGGTGGCCCGCAGTGCTTCCATTGGCATGGGCTGTCGGTAGAAGTGGTACACGAGCGGTGGGCCGCCGGCCGAAAACAGACCGCCCAGCAGTCCCGAGAGCAGGCCGAAGCCGCCGAACCAGATGCCGCTGGACCGTACTGGCAGCACGTTTCCCGGCCGCAACATGGTGATCGCGCACGCGAAGATGGTCACGCCGAGCAGCACGCCCAACACGGTCATGACGTTTGCGCTCAGCCACTGTAGCAACAGCACACCGGCGAGAACCCCCGGCGCGGATCCAGCCACCGCCTCGCGATAGGCAGTACGGTCGACGTGTCTCAGCGAGGTGCGCAGCATTGCCGCCGCGCCCAGCACGGCCAGCGTGGTTGCCACGTTCGCCAGGTCCGTCACGGGCGCAAGCTGGAACAGGCCGGCGAGCCCAAGCAGTACCAGCACGAACGCGAAGCCTGTCAGCCCCTGCGCCAGGGTCGCGACCACCACGAAAGCGATGAACAGTGCGACCTGGGCGCCGCTCATGCGCCCCTCTCGCCAGGAAAGTGCAACCCTGGGCGACCGGAAATGATCTGGAGTGTCCTCAGCACCTGAATGGCTTGCCGAACCAGCGGGGTGTGCATTCGTTGCATGTCCAGCGTTCAAAGGTGTTCACCATTGGACAGCATTCGATCTCGAGGCTTATCGCGTGCCGAACGCTCGCGGAAGGCATCTAGCCCTCGCTCAATGTTCAGTCGGCAGCGTGGCTCAAGCTTCGCTCCGCGACGATACCTGGGCATTCGTCACGTACGAACTCGCCGTTTGGCCAACACTCCGCGACATTGCAAGCCGCCCATCAGGAGCATTCGCGTTGTGAGCAACCTCTTGGCTGCGCCATCTACAGCGGCAGATGCGTAAATGCATCGAGGACGCGTGTCTCCAGTTGCACCCGATGGACGCTGAAGCGCCAGCCGCTCCCGACCCGCACCAGCTCGTCAAGGTAGCGGCCCACCACGAAGAGGCTGGTCTCCCCTGTTGGCAGGGTGCGAAATACCGAGAAGGCCGTTTGCCCTCGCGCCGCGTCACCCGTCACGCTCACCAGCGGCGGCCCCAGCACGTGCAGACGCTTGGCCGGATCACGCACGTGTCTCGGCACCTCCGAGATGGTTTTTTGCAGCAGCGGCAATTCCTGCTTCCACCATGCCAGCTCCTTGCCAAGCTCAGTGCTGTACGCGGTGATCTCGTACAAGCCATCCGAATGGAACTGCTCCAGCCATTCGGAAAGCTTCTCGGCGTTCAACAGCGCGGCCGTGCGCTGGATGAACTGCTGCACCTCGAACGCGTCCAGAAGATTCTCGTAGCTCACAGCGTCACCTCTTGTGCGTGCGCTTCGAACGGTGCCGACGCGCTTCGCCCCATCAGCCGGCTCCACTCTTGATAGTAGGCTCGCAGGTTCGCGTCGTCCGTCGGATTGAGGTCTTCCTAATCACCGGGTCATTCTGCGCATGTCGCGCAAGAAGTTGAGGTCTTCTATCGCTGGCACCCGCTGTACGAGCGTCGCGTAAGGCGCCAGTACAGCGAGCAGCGAGCCAACGGCGACGTGGTTCACGTCGAGGCGTCGCCCGGCATCGTCATCGTCGTGCCGGCATGGATGCTCGACGCCGTCGCGTGCACGGCCATGGAACTCGGCGCACCGAGAGCGTCGGTACAGGCGCTCGCGGAGTTACACCTGCAGCTGTCCGAGCTTGGACTTCGACGAAGCTTCGCCGGTGTTCAACCCACAGGCGAGCAATCCCATGACCCAGTCCCTCCGCACGACGCGCAAGCCGTCGATCGCAGTGCCGTCACGTCCGCCAGCGCCGCAGCAACTGAGCATGTCGTTCGAGTCCGCCGTGCTGCAGGAACTGAGATCGATCGAGCGAACCAGCGCGGTCGCACACTGGCGCTCCTGCTGCTGCAAGCGGCCGGCCTGGACGCAGGGGGTGACGATGGCGAACTCTGAATTGTTGCCGGCCGCCGTTCTGCGGCGCAAGGCGGTCGTTTACGTGCGCCAATCCACTCAGACGCAAGTCCAGACCAATCTGGAGAGCCAGCGCCGCCAGTACGACCTGGTGGAGGAAGCGCGACGCCGGGGGTTCGCGCAGATCGAAGTCATCGACGACGACCTCGGGCGCTCTGCCAGTGGCATGGTGGCGCGCCCCGGTTTCGATCGGTTGGTTGCATGGCTGTGCGCCGGCGAAGTCGGCGCGGTTCTTTGCTTCGATGCATCACGGCTGGCGCGCAACGGACGCGACTGGCACCACCTGCTGGAGCTGTGTGGCTTGGTCGAGGCCCGGGTGATCGATCTGGACGGCGTGTATGACCCGTGTCGGCCCAACGAGCGGCTGCTGCTGGGAATGAAGGGCAGCATCAGCGAATTCGAGTTGGGCGTTCTCAAGGCACGCATGTATGACGCTGCGCGGGCCAAGGCCCATCGCGGCGAACTGCGCATCAGCGTGCCAGTCGGCTACGTCTGGCACCGAGAGGTCGGCCTCGGGTTCGATCCCGACGCGCGGCTGCAGGAGGCGATCCGATTAATCTTCGAGCGCGTTCGCAAGCTGGGCAGCGCTCGCCAGGTGCTGCTGTCGCTGGCAGCTGATGGCGTGCACTTCCCGCGGCCCTCAGACGGCAAGAAGATGGTCAGCTTCGACTGGACGCCGATCCGCTACCGCAAGCGATCAGGCGCAGACCTCGGCACCTGCACCGGATCTGGCCGGCCTAGCTGACGATCTCGCCGCAGCGTGGAATTCGCCGCATGTCACGATGCGAACGCGCCAGCAGCTGCTGCGCACCCTCGTGAAGGACCTTGAGCATCACCTCCCATTGCATGGCTGCCGCACGCCCGAAGAGGCGCTGGCCGTCATGCGCAGCATGGCCGGCAAGTGGGCGAGCACATCGCCGCGTCGCTCAACCGCATGACGCTTCCGACGGGTCAGGGCAAGACCTGGACCGCGCATCGCGTTGCCTCGGTGCGAATGGTCAATGACATTCGTGCCTACCGCTCCGCGCATCAGGATGGCGAATGGTTGACGATGTCGGAGGCTGCAGCCAAGCTCGGTGTCACGAATCACTGCATCCGGCGCCTGATCAAGGCAGGGCTGCTGCCCGCCGAACAGGTCGTCGCGAGAGCGCCGTACCAGATCCGCGCCGACGATCTGCTCGATCAGCGCGTCATCGAGGCTGCCGCGCGAACAGCTCGCCCGTGTCGCATCGATGGCGGGAATCAGATTCCAATGTTTTCAAGCACTTAACGAAAGCGGGCACTATGAGCAGGCCATCACCACCGGCTTCAAGGCGCGTTCGCCCCAGTTGTTGTCGGCCTCCAGGATGCCGTGCTCCACGAAGGTGTTCAACGCCACCCAGTTGCTCAGCGCGTAGCCGAACGCCTCTCCCAGCGGAGACTTCGGCAACACCGTCGGTGCGTGCGCGGCCGAATGCCTGCATCTTCAACGAATGCGGAGCAGGCGAACTGGAAGGCATCAAGCGACGGCGTTTGGGCAGCCAAGCATGGCAGGAACTGTTTCGGCGGCATGCGGAAAGCGGAGAGCCGATCGGCACGTTCTGCCGGCGCGAGGGGGTGAGCGCGCAAGCTATCGGCGCTGGAAGGCCCGTTTGGACGAGCAAGCGTCGACGGCGGCGACCAAGTCGCCGAGGGGGGGACGCGCCGAAGCCGGGCGCAGTGACGGCGGCGCCGTTTGTCGATCGGGCGCGCTCGGCACGATGCCCACTGCCGCGGGCCGACTCGAGGTGCGACTGGATCTCGGTGGGGGCGCTCGCCGACCCGGACCGCCGGCTCAAAGTGCGGCAGGCGCAGACCAAGCCGCTGACGCAACAACTGCACGACTGGCCACGCGGCCAATGGTCGATTACAAGATATAGTCAGGAAGGCTGCTTTGCTTCACCCCCGACCCGGAGATCGCGTGGATGCTCCCCGGCATCCCGCCAGCCGACCGTCACGCGAGGTGGCACTGATCCGCATTATCACCTTCCGCGTCGGCAAGATCGCACATGGACATATCTACTGGGATCAGCCCTCGTTTCTGGTGCAGATCGGGCTGCTCGATCCGGACAAACTGCCTGTGGTCTGCATCAATGCGGTGCGCAAGGTGCTCCACCCGAAGCTGCCTTCCAGCCACCTCCTGTCGAGGGGACGTCAGCGCTGACGACCTACGCAGCGCGTGCAAACGAGATTCAGGCCGCCAATGCCAGCAGGCGCAGCGGGTTGTGGACCAGGATAGCTTCCCGCTCCGGCGCCTCGGGAACGAAGGTGGCCAAGGCATCCACCAGCGCGGTGTCCTCCGGCACCCTGGCGGCATCGAAGTAGCCCGTGTGCGGCCAATCTGTTCCCCACAACAAGCGGTCGGGACGGGCGCTCACCAGCGCCTGCGCCAACGGCGCTACATCGGCATACGGCGCCCCCTGCCGCGAGATGCGGTCTGCGCCGCTGAGCTTGATCCAGAAGTTGCCGCGCGCAAGCAGCGCGAGCAGGATCTGGAACGGCTCCTGTGCGACACCTCCTGCTGGGTCCACCCGGCCCAAATGGTCAATGACAACCTGCACCGGAATGGCCTCGAGCCACTCTTGCAGGCGCGCGATGTCGGCACCATCGAAATGAAGCTCGACGAACCAGCCCAGGGGCGCAATGCAGCGCACCACATGATTGAATACGGTCAGGTCCAACGAGCCGCCGTGCTGCGGGTTGAAGGCGAAGCGCACGCCGCGTGCGCCGCGCGCGTGCAGCTCGGCGCACGACGCGGGTGAGGCGGACGCATCCAGGCGGACCACGGCTACATAACGGCCGTCGGAGCGCGCCACGGCATCCAGGTCGACCGCGTTGTCGAACCCGTGCGTGTTCGCGTGCACCACCCAGCCGCGTGCGAATCCAAGGGCCTCGTGCAGGCGAAGGCACTGCTCCACCGGTGCGTCGGGCGGCGTGTACTTGCGCTTCGCTCCATACGGAAAGCGAAGTTGCGGCCCCAGGGCGTGAAAGTGCGTGTCCCATGATCCGTGAGGCACATGCCATGCAGGGCGCGCCGTCACAGGCCGCGGACCCAGGCAATCAGGGATCGGTTGCTCACTCATGGGCTGCCTCCGGAATGACCGAACTGGCCTGCTGCAGCACCGCGGCACACATGGCGTCGGCGCTGCCCAGATAGGTGGCCGGATCCGCCAGCGCCTGCAGTTCAGCGTTCGAAAGCACCTCTACTACCGCTGGAATTTCCGCCAGGACGGATTCGAGCGGGACATCTCGCTCTATCGCTGCGCGGCAGGCCTCGTGCACCAGGTCGTGCGCCTGCAAGCGACCGAGCCGCGGCGCAAGCGCCATCATGAAGCGTTCGCCCAGCATGACGCCCCGCGTGCCGTCCAGGTTGCGCCGCATGCGGCTAGGGAATACCTGCAGATCCTCCAGCAGCAGGACGGCCAAGTCCAGGCATCGCTCGGCTGCGATGAACGCGGGCCCGACCACCTGCAGCTCGAGCAGGGCCTCGCCGCTGCGTTCCTGCCGCTGTCGGCCGGCCAGCAGGACACTCATCGCATTCTGGCCGACCAGCGTCGCCGCGGCGACGGTGTGCGCGCACAGAATGGGATTCGCCTTCAGTGGCAGCGTGCTGCTGGTGTCCTTGCCACCGGCGTGGGGCTCCGCCACTTCTCCGATCTCGGTGCTGCCAAGTTCCGCAATATCCTGCGCGATCTTTGCCAGGCTGTTGGTCAATCCCGCAAGGGCTGCCACCCGAACGAACACCTCGTCGCGCATCGCGGCCCAGGTGATCGTCGGTTCGGGCAGGCGCAGACGCCGCATGAACGCGCGCCTCACGGCCAAGCCTTGCTCCTGCAGCGACGCCAGCGTTCCCGCCGCGCCTGCAAACTCCCCCGGGATGGGGCGCGCGACGGCCGCGCGGACGCGCTCCGCATGGCGCAGCACGGACGACAGCCACACCGCCGCCTTGAAGCCGAATGTGATGGGCAGTGCGTGGCCGCCGAAAGTCCGCCCGGCCATCACACTGTGACGATGCGACCGCACCAGCGCAGCCAGCGCTCGCGCCAGCCGCTCCACCCGCTCCAGCACGCCTCTGAATGCCTCGTCGACTTGCAGTGCAAGTGCGGTGTTGACGATGTCCTGTGTCGTGGCGCCCCAGTGCACGAACCGGCCCGCATCTCCGCACGCCTCCGTGAGCTGCCGCACCAGGGGAGCTACAGCGTAGCCGGTGCGCTGAGCCTCCTGCCGCACGCGCGGAACGTCGATGGCGTCCAGTGTCGCACCCCGCTCGATTTCGCGCGCCGCATCTTCGGGGATGACGCCGACTTCGGCTTGCGCATGCGCGAGCGCCACCTCGATTCCGAGGTACAGGGCCAGAGTCTCGGCCTCGCCGAAGATCTCGCCCGCCGATCGCACACTCATTTTCCTTCCACGAAGAACGGCGTTTCCTGGCTACCGCGCAGCACGATGTCGAACTGGTACACCTGTGTGCCCTCCGGCTCGTCGGGCATCCGGCGCGCGATCAGCGAGGCACGCGCGCGCAGGTCCTCCACCCCGTTAAGGATTGGATCAATATCGTTGTACTCCTCGCCGGGGAAGTACATCTGCGTAATGAGGCGCTGCATCAGCCCGGCCGCGAACAGGGAGAAATGCACGTGCGGCGGTCGCATCCAGTTGTCGTAGCCCGGGTTGGGATACGCACCCGGCTTGATGGAGCGGAAGGTATAGCGCCCCTGCGAGTCTGTCAGCGCGCGACCCCACCCCTTGAAGTTCGGGTCCAGCGGCGCCTGCGTCGTGTCGTCCGGGTGCTCGTACTTGCCCCACCGGTTCGCCTGCCAGACCTCGATTAACGCCTTGCGCACCGGCTTGCCGTTCTCGTCCATCACCTGCCCCTGGATAATGATGGGCGTTCCTTCAGCGCGCGCGCCTCTGGGCTGCTTGCATGCCAGGTCCTCGTCACCCGGGCGGACCAAGCCGACCCCGAAGAACGGGCCAATTGTTTGCGAAGGTGTGATCACATGAATGTCTTGGCTCGGCGTGCGCTGCTCGTGGACACGGTAACCGCGGATCACCTTCAGCCGTTGTTGGCCCAGGAACACTGACGGATGAGGCAGAGGAGCTTCGGTCATATGGTTTTCGCAGAGAGGTGGAGTGGTGAGAATGCGCGAGCACTGAGTAATAATTGCGAAACGCAATATTTGCAGTCTCGGAGGATCATAGATCGAGACAGGCAAGGAAGTCAACATGCTTGCTGCTTAGGTGCGGATCGCTGACCATAATTTTTGCGGGTACCGGGGGGGCGGCACAACGGCTGCTTACACATTCGTAGTGCGCAACAGTAAAATTTCGCGATCCCATCCTTGCGCGTTCGCCGCGAGCTTGGTGTGTGTACGAGAGACGCGCAAGCTTCTTTTTCCCGCCAAAGTGCGCAGCTCGGCCAGAGGGTCACTGCGTGTGCGAGGTGGGGCTTATGGCGTCCGAGGGGTCGCGTGCCTTACTTTCCGCGGGTCAGCAGACGCATTTGCGCGTAATTTCCGGGCTGCGTTTCGAGGTGCCTAGAACGTGCTTGCGGGGACGCCGAGCAGCGCGAGCACTTTG
>JAUPWC010000479.1 GCA_030916665.1 Verrucomicrobiota bacterium | reverse complement strand
TCCTCATCACCACCGTTAACTCTGCCATGAAAACGTCCACCCTGCTCATTCCGCTCTTGGCCATTGGGACTTCGCTTGCGGCCCAGGAGATAAACGCGCTGCTCAGCGAGCGTGCCGCGCTCGAAAAAACCGTCTGGAGCCAGGAGCAACATGCCCAGAAGCACGAAGAAGCCTTCGTCGTGCTTTGGGACCAGCTCCGGCAAAATTCGGACGAGCTCGCCATCCTCAAGGCTTTCGACATCGGCCAGCTTACGTGGGGCGCGCTCGGTACGCCGCAAGCGCTCGATCACGGTATCAGCCTGCACAAGATGACCCCCGTGGGTGGCGCCGGCGACACCACACTCACGCGCGAGCAATGGCACGCCTTCCTTGACGGCCTCGCGGCCCAGGGCCTGCGCATGACCATGAGCGAGTACCACCACCGCAAGTTTGAGCTCAAGGGCGACCAGCCGCCTGAGTCCATCGTCGCCTTCACGCTTTACCTCACGAACGCCCGCACCGCCACCCGCTTCGTGGTCGATGGCACCCTTCGCGTCATCTGGCGCACAGAGCCCGACGCCAAGGGCGTGTTCATGCCGCAGAAACTCGAGCTCACCACGATGGACATCATCGAACGCACCGGCGCGCCGCTTTTTCAGAACGTCGGCTCATTCAAGATCGCGCCCACCCAGCGTGGCCCGTTGCTGGCCTATGATCTCAACGGGGACGGTCGATCCGAGCTGATCCTGCCGGCCTCCAACCAGGTCGCCTGGAACAACGGCGGTGGTTACGATCTCAAGCTTTTTGCCCCGGCAAGAATTGAGAAGGTACTTTCGGCCAATTTGGGCGACTTCAACCGCGACGGCCACGTGGACCTCATCGCCGACGCCACCGTCGAGGGCTCGTCCGCCTTCTACCTGTTCCCCGGCCTAGCGGGCGGCGGCTTCGGCGCGCCCCAGCTCACCACCATCACCCCGGCCATCGCGCCCCTCGGCCCGACTATGCTGACTTCCGGCGACATCGACAAGGACGGCGATCTCGACCTTTGGCTCGGTGTGTACAAGGAGCCCTACAAGGACGGCGCCATGCCCACACCCTACTACGATTCTAATGACGGCCATCCGTCATTTCTTCTCATCAACCAGGGTGACGGCCGGCGCTTCACAGAAGAGACTGTCGCGCGCGGCATCAGCGAGAAACGTTTCCGCCGCGTCTATTCCAGCTCGTTTTTCGACCGCGACAACGACGGCGATCTCGACCTGCTCGTCGTCTGTGATTTCTCCGGCGTTGATCTCTACGACAACGACGGCCGCGGCCACTTTACCGACGTGACCGCCAAGGCGTTCGCCCTCCGCTCGCTCTTCGGCATGGCACACGCCATCGCCGACTTCAACCGAGACGGCCGGGCGGACATTTATGCCACCGGCATGTCCTCCACCACCGCCGCCCGCCTCCAGGCGATGGGCGCGCGCCGCCAGGATTTTGCCGATCGCACCGATATGCGCATCCCAATGACCTACGGCAACCGTCTCTACGTCAGCAAAGCCGACGGCGGCTACGAACAGCCCGAGTACAACAAGCAGATGGCCCGCACCGGCTGGGCTTGGGGCACCATCGCCTTCGACATCGACAACGATGGCGACCAGGAGGTCTATGTCGCCAACGGCCACGACAGCAACAGCTCGGCGTGGGACTATTGCACGAGCTACTGGACCGACGACATCTATCGCGGCGACTCCATCGCCAATCCCGTCATGGACCAATACTTCGACGGCAAGTTCAACGACATGGAACGCAACGGCGTTTCCTGGAACGGTTTTGAGAAAAATTTCCTCTACATGCCGATGTCGCAGGGCTTCATCCGCAACGTCTCCTACCTCGGCGACGTCGCCATCGAGTTCGACTGCCGCTCCGTCATCACCGACGACATTGATGCCGACGGCCGGCCCGACCTGATCGTGGACTCCCAGCCCTTCAGCTACGACCCGCGCGTGGACAGCACCACGATCACAATTTATCGCAACCAGATCCCGCAGATCGGCAACTGGGTCGGCGTGCGCCTCACCGACGAAGCCGGCGCCCCGCTGCCTGCGGGTACGCGCATCAGCGTAACCGCCGACGGGCGGACTCAAAGCGCCTTCGTGATCAACGGTGATTCCTACAAGGCGCAGCACGCCCTGACCAAACACTTTGGTCTCGGTGCGGCCACCGCCGTGGATGTCATCGAAGTCAACTGGATTGATGGCACGGTCGCTCGTCTTGAACGCCCCGCGCTCAACCAATACCACCTCGTCAAAGCGAAGAAATAATCCCACGTCCGATCACGAAATCCTGTAGCCGCGTTGGATTCCCGCCTCAGCGGATCAACAACGTGGCCTCGCTTGATGCCACGCTTTCGCCTTCGGCTTAAGCGCGGCTACATCTTGATTACCCTTCGGCTCACACTTCCTCCTCATGTTTTCCGTCCGCCTGCTCGCCGTCTTATCTGCCGCACTTGTGGCGCTGGTTGCCGGCGCGCGCGCGGCGGACGACGGCAGCGCCGTGGCGCGACTCAATCACCTCGCGAAAGAAAAATCCCCGTATCTGCTCCAACACGCGACCAACCCGGTGGACTGGTATCCATGGGACGAGGCGGCCATCGCCAAGGCCCGCGCTGAAAACAAGCCCATCTTTCTTTCGATCGGATATTCCACCTGCCATTGGTGCCATGTCATGGCCCGGGAATCCTTCGCCGACCCTGAGGTGGCCCGCCTGCTCAACGAACATTTCGTCAGCATCAAGGTAGACCGGGAGGAACGGCCCGACGTCGATCAGGTGTACATGGCTTTTGTGCAGGCTACGACCGGCGGCGGCGGTTGGCCATTGACCGTGGTCCTCACACCTGAGCTCCAGCCTTTCTTTGGCGGCACCTATTATCCGCCCGACGATCGGCGTGGACGCCCTGGGCTCAAGTCGATCGCGGCGAAGCTCGCCACGGCCTGGCGACAAGATGCCGCGCGCATCCGGTCAGGCTCAACCGAAATGCTGGCCCAACTCCGTGCGCGCCTGACTCCCGCCCCGGTAAGTGTCGGGGTGGATGGGGCGGTGTTTGACACCGCGTATCGGCAGATCGCCGCCAGCTACGACGCCACCGCGGGCGGGTTTGGCCCGGCGCCTAAATTTCCCCGGCCCGCAAATCTGCATTTCCTTTTTCAGGCCTACGCCCGCGGCCCGCAGTCGGTCGACGGACGCGAGGCTCTGCGGCTGGCGCTGGCGACGTTGCGCGAGATGGGCCGGCGGGCGATCCATGATCAGGTTGGTGGCGGCTTCCACCGCTACACCACCGACGCAGCGTGGCAGGTGCCCCATTTCGAAAAGATGCTCGGTGACCAAGCCCAACTCGCGCTCGCTTACCTCAGCGCCTATCAGATCACGCGCGAACCGGAATTCGCCGAGGTGGCGCGGGCCACACTGGATTTTGTGCAGCGCGAGTTGGCCGGGACGGAAGGTGGTTTTTTATCTGCCCTCGATGCCGAGAGCCCGGTCGTGGCCGGTCGTTCCGAAAAACGTGAGGGAGCCTACTACACCTGGACGCAGGCGGAGTTATCCGTATTACTCGGTGCCGATGCGCCCTTGCTCGCCTACTTCGGTGTCACCACCGAAGGCAATGCTGGACCCGAGTTCGCGGGCCTGAACACGCTGGGGGCGCGCCGTCCACCAGATGATCCCGCCGACCCTGAGTTTCGCGCCGCCCTCGCGTCCGCCCGCCCCCGGCTGTTGAGCGCTCGCTCGCAGCGCCCCCGACCCCATTGCGACGACAAGGTCATCACCGCGTGGAATGGCCTCATGATCTCGGCGTTCGCCCGCGGCGCGCAGGTGCTCGGGCGGAGCGATTTCCTGGTCGTGGCGGAGAAAGCGGCCGATTTTCTGCAGGCAAAACTGTGGGATGCGACGACGCAACGACTGCACCGCACCTGGCGCGACGGCGCGCGCGGCCCGGCTGGGTTCGCCGATGATCACGCGTTTCTCGTGCAAGGATTGCTCGATCTTTATGAGGCAGGTTTCGAGGTCCGCTGGCTGGACTGGGCACAGGAGGTGCAGGCGGCGCAAGACCGGGATTTCTGGGACGAGGCAGCAGGCGGGTATTTTGGCACCACCGACAACGATGCCTCGATCCTGCTGCGCATGAAAGAGGATCGGGACGGGGCGGAGCCGTCGCCCAACTCCATCGCGTTGCTGAATCTGCTCCGCTGGGCCGCGCTATTCGACGATGATGACGCCCGCGATCGCGCCGGCCGGACGCTTCAGGCTCTTGCTGGCCCCCTGGCCCGGGCGCCAGCCACCTTACCGCAATTGCTGGTGGCTGCCGACTGGCTGTGGCATCCACCGACTCAGGTAGTGATCGCCGGCACGCCAAAGACCCTCGCCACCCAGGCAATGCTGGCAGAACTACATCGTCACTTTCTCCCGCGTAAGGTCGTCATTCTCGCCGACGGTGCGGCAAGCCAGGCATTTTTCGCGCAACGAGTAGATTTTTTCCGGCAAATTGACCCCGCGCCTGATTCCCAATCGACCGCATACCTCTGCACCAATTTTCTCTGTCAGCTGCCGATGACGCGTCCGGAACATATGGGGCTGCAATTGGAGAAAATGACGGAACGCCGCCGCGAATAAGGAGGACTGAGGTGGGATTCTTGGCGAAATCAGTAAGGTAACGGTGCCTTTTTCCGCTTGCGATGGCCAGCAGCCGTCGTCGACCGGATCCGGTTTCTCGCGGTGCACAATGGTGCGAAATCTCGCCGCCGGGTTGAGTCCCTCACATCACTAAGGGTGCCTTGCCCAACGAGCCGTGGCCAATAGTTGCGCTTCTGAAGGGTGAATGACTAACAGCGGTACTCTTTCGCTCCAAACCTCTGCGTTTCTCAGACTTGCTTCTGGGTGTTCAGTGTCTGACGCCACTTTTCAGATTACCTGTATTTCGGTCCTACAACAGTCGCCTCCCTTCATCCACTGGCGATGCTAGAGGATGCCATGATGGAGCAACGCCCCACTATGGCTGACATAGCCCGCCGCGCCGGCGTGCATGTATCCACCGTGTCCCGGGCACTGAATGCTCACACCTCGGTCCCAACCTATACCCGGGACCGAATTCTGTATCTCGCCACGGAAATGGGATACCGTATGGATCCGCTCACCGCGGCACTGATGCGCTCGCGCCGCCTAGGCCGGCCGGCCTCGCACAAGGCCAATCTGGGTTTTATTGTAGCCGAGTCGCGCAAGCAGGCCTGGCGCCCACGCTCGTGGATCTGGGAGGTCTTCGCCGGCGCCAAAGCGCAGGCGCAAACCTCCGGCTATTCACTGGAAGTATTCTGGGCCGACAACAATGCGTCAGGGGCTGCCGCTTTAACCCGCATGCTGCTGGCCCGCGGCATTCAAGGACTGATCCTGGCCCCCGAGCACGAGGCCCCGCTCACATTCAATCTGGATTGGGCACAGTTCGCAGTGATCTCGCTGCACTACGGCCCCTCCAAGGTAATTCCCCGCTTCCACCAACTCGTCAGCAACCATTTCCAATCCATGATCCAGGTCTGCCGGCGATGCCGCGAACTTGGCTACGAGCGAGTCGGTCTGGTGCTCAGGGACCATCCCGACACCCACTACGAATATGGCCGCCTCATCCTCGGGGCCTATCAGGCCGCGATGGATGAGGCCCACCGTCTTCACGCCGTTCCACCGCATACGGTTCGCGAATTGGATCCCGATGATATCGCCGCGTGGGCCCGACATCATCAGGTGGATGCCATCGTGCAGGCTGGCGGCGGCTATTCCGCAGACTTTGAACCACCCGCGCTGATCAACCGGCTTCGCCATCACGGCTACGAAGTCGGTGGGCGGCACGGCTTGGTCATCATGGCCCATCGCACGGAATTCGACATGGCGGTGGTTGATGAGCGGACCGAAATGCTGGGCCGCACTGCAAGCCGTCTGCTGATAGAATACATCCAACAAAACCAGCGCGGGGTGCCGGATGATCCGATCGTTTTCCAATTGGCTGGAAAGTTTCACGACGGGCTCACCTTGCCTGACCATTCGCGCTCTGCTCCGCCGCACGCCCGTCGAACGGTCACGCACGCACGTCATTAACTGGGAGGCGGGATTCCACACGATTACCGCCGACTCCTGCAGCCATGCGTTCCACCCCAGTTCCGTTCACCGCGCGTCCCATTCGCCCCGGCCAAATACGCAGGCTTGATGGAGTTGTCGCTGCGCGAAAGTATGATGAACCAAACTTGCACCGTGTTGTGCGTCTGCACGGATCCTGTGATTTGCGACTCGAGACACGACCATCGCGCAACCCAGGTGAGCACGAAGTGATCTTGGCCGTGGGCGCCGTGGGCGTATGTGGATCAGATCTTCATCTCTATAACGAAGGGCGCATTGGCACCACCACCCTCGCGGGGCCGTTCGTGCCTGGCCCTGAATTCATGGGCACGGTGCTGGCTGCGGGCCACGCCTGCCGCGACGCCTGCGGTCAGTCATTGCGGCCCGGGCAGAGGGTAGCAGTCGAACCGCACATCTCCTGCGGGAACTGCACATGGTGCAAGCGTGGCCAACCCAATCTCTGTCCACACCACACATTTATAGGCTTGCCTGGATGCGACGGCGCCTTGGCCGAGCAAGTCGTCGTGCCGGGCCGCCAATGCTATCCGTTACCGGACAGCATCAGCGACAATGCCGGCGCATTGCTCGAAGCCCTAGGAGTCGCCATGCATGCCGCCAGCCTCTCCCGCATTCGCCCTCAGGAAGCCGTGATGGTGGCCGGCTTGGGGCCAATTGGTCTGATGATCGTCCGGCTCGCCGCCCTGATTGGTGCTGCTCCGTTAATCGCGGTCGACCCTCTGCCATGGCGGGCCAAGTTCGCCCGTTGCTGGGGTGCGACGCATGCGCATGCCGGCACACTCACCAGCATGCCCGAGCGCATGCGCCGCGCGGCTGGCCAACATGGCTCACCAACCGTGTTTGAAACCGCTTGGGCTGGAACGGCCATCACGGATTGTGTGCATGCCGCGGCTCCGGGTGCGCGTGTGGTGCTGGTCGGCATCCCTCCAGACGATTCATTCTCGCTGCCTCACTCCGTGGCGCGCCGCAAAGGACTGACCCTGCTTTTTAGCCGCCGTATGGGCGCAGAAATGCCGTTGGCCATCAGGTTGGCCTCCTCGGATCACGAAGGCGTGAACCTCGATGAACTGGTCACTCATAAATGGCGACTGGATCAAACAGCCCGCGCTTTCTCCCAAAACGCACGCTATGCGGACGGCGTGCTGAAGTCCGTGATTCATCCCCAACGTTGAGTCATGGTGCGCAAGTTCATCAAGTCGGCTTCGATGGAGGAGCTCGGTGACTTTACCGCAGTCGCCGAACAGCGACTGACAGGCATGGGCACGAAGCTCCGCGCGAACTTGGTGCCGCCGCTGCTGCGCGCCAGCCAGGGGCGGACGCGAGCGGATTGGCGGGCGGACCTGTTGGCGGGGCTGCCCATCGCGGCGCTGACCATTCCGCAGGCGGTGGCCTTCGCCCTGCTGATCGGCATTCCGGTGCCGGCGGTCGTCGCCAGCGCCATTGTCGGCACCGTGCTGTGTTCGCTCTACTGTTCCTCCCGGCACCTGGTCTTCGGGCCGACTAACACCATCAGCATCATCCTGGCGGGTGCTTTGCTCGCGCTGGCCGACCAGCCGCTTGATCCGCTCCAGAAGGTGCTGTTGATCGGCTTTGTCATGGGCGCGGCTCAGCTGGTCGCCGGCATCGCTAGCCTTGGCAAGATCACGCAGTTTGTCTCCCGCGCGGTCATCGTCGGCTACTCGACGGCGGTCGGCCTGCTCATCGCGGTGGGCCAGTTGGGCAACTTGGCCGGCATCGAGCGCGGATCCAGCGTCAGCCTGCCCGGCACGCTGCGGCATCTCGCCTCCAGCGTGGCGACCTTCCAACTCAACCCGCTCACCGCCGTGACCGGTCTGGGCGGATTGCTCCTGATCATCTGGCTGCACCGCTGGCGGCCGCGCTGGCCCGACGGTCTGCTCATGCTCGTCATCGCTGGGCTCGCCAGTTGGGCACTGGACCTCGGCGCGCGCGGCGTGCATCTGGTGCGGGATCTCGGGTCCATTTCCGGCGGTATTCCTCTCTTCACCGGTTTTCCCCTCAATGCCGAAGGCCTGGCTTTGCTGCCCCAGATAACGAGCGTCGCTCTGGCCGCTGCCATCCTCGGCATGCTCGAGGCAGTCACCATCGCCAAGAGTCTCGCCACACGATCAGGCCAGCGCATCGACCCCGATCAGGAGCTGATCGGCATGGGATTGGGCAACATGCTGGGGGCCGGCTTCGGCGCCATGCCTGGCTCCGCTTCCTTCCTGCGCAGCGCCGCCGGCCAGCAGGCCGGCGCCCTCAGCCAGTGGGCCGTCGTCTTCGGTAGCGGCTACGTGCTTCTGCTTGTCGTGGTGCTGGCTCCGCTGCTGGCCCACATCCCCATTGCCGCGATCGCGGCTTACCTGATCATGATCGCCGTGCGCCTGATTCAGCCCGCCCAGATCTTCGTGGTGCGGCGGGCCACCCGCTCCGATGCTCTGGTCTTTTGGCTGACGCTCTGCGCCGCCCTTTTCTTGGATTTGGACACCGCTATCTTCACCGGCATCGGCCTTTCCTTGGTGCTGTTTCTCCAAAAGGCCGGCACCCCCTCGCTGACCGAACATGCCTTCGACGACCAGGGCCAGTTGACCGAGATCGCGGCCCCCGCCGAGCGCAACAATCCACAGGTCTCTATTGTCCACGTGGAAGGCGACCTGTTCTTTGGCGCCGCCGACCTTTTCCAAGATGGAGTCCGCCGGCTTGCCGAAGACCCCAACATCCGGGTATTCATCCTGCGCATGAAGAACGCCCGCCATCTTGACGCCACCACGGTGATGGCCTTGGGGCAATTGCTTGACTACCTTCGTTCCCAAGAACGGCATCTGCTCATCTCAGGCGTTCACGGCGATGTCACCCAAGTGCTCAAACGCAGCGGCATGGCTGCGCGCCTCGGCTGGGAGAACCTCTTCCCGGCCGAGGAGAACCCGACGCTCGCCACCAAGAAGGCCCTGCAGCGCGCACAGGATCTAATCGGGGTGAAGCCCGAACTGAGGGTTTTCTACCAAAAGACCGCGAACAGCTGAGCCATGTCTCTCCCTCTCACCGCCTCTCCGGTCGTGGCCCGGCAGCCCTTCCACCTGATGACCAAACCCATCGGGCCGATCTGCAACCTCGACTGCAAATACTGCTTCTACCTGGAGAAAGAGGCGCTGTATCAGGACCCGAAGTGGCGCATGTCGCCCGAGCTGCTCGAAAATTACATCCGCGCCTATATTGCAGCACAGCCGGCGGACTCTGTGTCATTCGCCTGGCAGGGCGGCGAGCCGACGTTGCTTGGCGTTGGCTTCTTCGAACGCGTGGTGGCGCTCCAGCAAAAATACGCTGCTGGCAAACGAATCGAAAACGCCTTCCAAACCAACGGCATCTTGCTCGACGACCAGTGGGGCACTTTCCTTAAGGCCCATAACTTCTTGGTGGGGGTGAGCATCGACGGCCCCCGTCACCTCCACGATGCCTACCGTGTGGACAAGGGCGGCCAGCCCACTTTCGACCGCGTCATGGCTGGCTTGGCGGTGCTCAAACGCCACGGCGTGACGTTCAACACCCTCACCACCGTCCACCGCGCCAATGCCCAGCACCCGCGCGAGGTCTACCAGTTTCTGCGCGCCCAGGGTTCGGGCTACCTGCAGTTCATTCCCATCGTCGAACGAAACGCGGCCGCCCACACCACCGACGGA
>JAUPWC010000478.1 GCA_030916665.1 Verrucomicrobiota bacterium | reverse complement strand
GCAGGGCTGGCGCATCTAAACCTCATTGAATCCGCCGGCTAAGACCTTGAGCAGGTATTGCGGTCCCCAGGCTGCTCGTCGGCGCTTCTGGGCGAGGCTCATCTTGCTGGGCTGGCGCTTGAGCAGCGATAGGGCGTGGCGGGCGAGGAGCGCGAAGTTCTGCGCGCCGTGCTCGCTGTGGATCTTGCGCCGGTCGTCGCCGAAGGAGACGTCGAGGCTGTGATGCAGTTGGTTCTCGATGTTCCAGTGCCCTCGGATGCGGCCGGCCAGGTGCTTGGCGTTGGGTTGGGTGCTGCTGACGTAGTAGGCCCGCTCGATCGAGACGTGATCCGTGGCGCGGATGCGATGGATCATCACAGCCGAACGCAGGTCGGTCCAGGTGGCCTTCATTCGCGTCGGCAGTGCGCCGAGCGGCATCGCGCGCACGATGCGGCGTTCGGTGCGGCCGTGCGCGGCGTCGCAAGACTCGAACTGCTTGACGCCGGGGTAGCCGTTCGCCTCAGCCTCCGCGAAGAGCTGCTCGACGTGTTGGTGCAGCGCGCTGCGGTTGCCCTTGAGCGCCAGGACGTAGTCGGCGCCGGCCTCGCGTACGGCGGCGGTGACGGCGGCGGTGCAGCTGTTGGCATCGGCGGTGACGGTGGCGCCATGCAGGTCCAGCAGCCGGAGCAGCTCGATGGCGGCCTGCACTTCTCCAGGAGCGCCCTCGACGGCCCGCTGTCCGAGGAGCAGGTGGCGTTCGGCGGCCCAGACGTGCATCAGGTGAAAGGCGCCGCCGGCGCGCCGCGTGTGAGCCAGAGCGCCGCGCAGGGCCTTGCCGTCCATGGCGATGGTCTGCCCTTCGAGGTCATCGAGCAGCGGCTTGAGCCATGCCCGAAAGGCCAGTTGAAACGCCGCCGGATCGAGCGCCTCGAACACGCGACGGAACGTGTCCGCGCAGGGCGTCGCGCCCTTGGGCAGCTCGAGGAAGGTGCCGAAGAACTCGGCGCGCTC
Organism: Verrucomicrobiota bacterium; assembly: GCA_030916665.1. Taxonomy (GTDB): domain Bacteria; phylum Verrucomicrobiota; class Verrucomicrobiia; order Opitutales; family Opitutaceae; genus Lacunisphaera. Next base: position 2,593 of record JAUPWC010000478.1, on the reverse strand, counting down.
TTCGGCGAAAATCTCCAGGTCATCCCAGCCCTCTGCGCCGGAGATGGCGCCGAAGAAGGACATCGTCAGCACGTTGACGAGCGGGTGAGCGCGGGTGCGGGCGACGCGGGGATCGGGCACCTGCGAGAAGGCGGCCAGCAGCGACTCGAGGGCGATGGACTTCGGCTTGCGCGGCATCCGCCGGACTCGATCACGGATCGCGAACCCCGTCGATCCACGTCGCGCAACCGATCGAAATTGATCATCTTTAGATGCGCCAGCCCTGCCGCTTCAGCATCGGCGTTGCCGTCGACGCTGCAAGACTCGATACGAGGCGGTTGGCTACTCCTTAGGGCCCTCTCATGAACAAGTCGATCGCGTTGGTGCTGAATTCGGGGATCGACCGCGGATCGTGAGCGTGATCTACGGAGTCGGTGCATCACGATGAAAAGGCCATCCGCAGGAAGTTCACGAAGCTCAAGCCGGCGATGGACGAGCGCATGAGACGACTTTGGGCCGGCGCGGAGGCTGACGCACTCGGCTACGGCGGCCTTGCTGCTGTTGTCCGGGCGACGGGCCTCGCGTCGAGCACGGTGCAACAGGGGCGGCGTGAGTTTCGCGCGGGCAGCAAGGCCACCGACATCGTGAAGGTACGCCGAAAGGGTGGCGGGCGGAGACCCCACGAGGAGGTGCATCCGGAACTTGTCAAACACCTCGAGACTCTCGTCGATCCGCTGACTCGCGGCGATCCCGAATCGCCGCTTCGCTGGACCACCAAGAGCACCGTGGTGCTCTCTGACGAGATGTTCTGGCGCCACGGGACTCGTGTGAGCAACCAAACCGTCGCGCGCCTCTTGCGCGATGCCGGGTACAGCCTCCAAGCACCATCCAAGGCCGTCGAGGGCAAACAGCATCCTGATCGCAACGCTCAGTTCGAGCACATCAACGCCGACGCCAAGCGATGCATCGAGGCGGGCGTGCCGCACATCTCGGTAGACACGAAGAAGAAGGAGCTCGTCGGCAACTTCAAGAATGGCGGCCGGGAGTGGCAGCGCGAGGGCGAGCCCGAACTCGTGGACGTCCACGACTTCCCGGACGACGCAGTCGGCAAGGTCGTCCCGTACGGCGTTTACGATGTCGTCGACAACAGCGCCTTCGTCGCGGTCGGAATCGACCACGACACGGCTGCGTTCGCCGTCGCGTCGATCGAGACGTGGTGGAAGCGGATGGGCTCGAATCGCTACCCTGGGGCACGCGAGATCCACATCAGCGCCGACGCCGGCGGCAGCAACGCCAATCGCTCGCGACTCTGGAAGACCGAGCTTCAACGGCTCGCGGACAAGCTCGGCATCAGCTTCCATGTCAGCCACTACCCGCCCGGCACCTCGAAGTGGAACAAGATCGAGCACCGTCTCTTCTCGTTCATCACGATGAACTGGCGAGGCCGCCCGCTGCGCACGTTCGAAGCCGTCGTGAATCTCATCGGTGCCACGACCACGAGCGGTGGGCTCGTCGTGCGCGCAGCGATCGACAAACGAAAGTACCCGACGGGCATCGCGATCTCGGACGCGGAGATGGCCACGCTGCGGATCGAGCGAGACGCATTTCACGGCGATTGGAACTACGTGATTCATCCCCGCACTGGTGGAGTATGACCAGTCGACTTGTTCATGAGAGGGCCCTTACCGCGGATGTCGGCCTCGATGCCACCGAGGGAGGAGAAGAGCGTGCGGTAGCGGCTGTTTGAGTAGTTGCCGGTGTCGTCGCTGCAGTTGGCGCCCTGCGGGCAGACGATGCCATGCACCAAGGCGCGCGAGAGCACGGGGTCGTGAGCGTTGTCGAAGTCATGCAGGAAGCTGAGCCAGCTCGGGATCGAGTGGGTCGCGGTCACCGCCGCGTGCAAGAAGCACGGGGGCTTCTCTTTGGGATCCATTGGCGGGCCAGCGGCGATCCTCGCCAAGAACAACATCAAGAAGGTGGAGGTGCTCGAGTATCCAGAGCTCGGCATGGAGGCGGTGTGGAAGATCGAGGTGGAGGACTTCCCCGCGTTAGTGGTGGTGGATGACAAGGGGGACGACTTCTTCGCCGAGGTGATGGGCGACAAGAGCGCGCTGCCCATCGTTGGCAGCGGGGGGAACGGCGAGAAGGTGTGAGATCGAGGGGTGGGCTCGTGATCCTCGGGCGCAACGGCTGCCAGGCGCGCGCGGACGACCTCGCGCGGGTGCTGGCGCATGGCTTCGCGCGCGTTCGCTGCGCCTCGTGCGGCGACGAGGACCTGGTGGGCTTCTCGTGCAACCGGCGCGGCGTGTGCCCATCGTGCACCACGCGCCGCGCGGGGGACGCGGCGGCGCACCTGGTGGACGCGGTGCTGCCTCAGGTGCCGATGCGGCAGTGGGTGCTGTCGTTGCCCATCAAGGTGCGCTGGGTGCTTGCGCGGCGGCCGGGGCTGGTCGGCCGGGTCCTGGCGGTGTTCCTCCGCGCGCTGTCGCCGTGGCAGCGGCGGCGCGGTCGAGTGCTGGGCGTGGAGGGCGCGACGGGGGCGGGGACCTTCGTGCAGCGCTTTGGCTCGGCGCTGCAGCTGAACATCCACTTCCACGCGGTGGTGCCCGACGAG
>JAUPWC010000477.1 GCA_030916665.1 Verrucomicrobiota bacterium | reverse complement strand
TCCGCGCGTGTTTGTTTTTCGGATACGCTGTGCGGCGCTTATTCGCGCGGCACACGATGCCGCACCGGCGCCGGGTCTTCGTTGGTCGACGGGTCGCGCGAGCGTCGCGGCCTGGTCGTGTCGGTGAGACACTCAGCCAGGGCGCGCGCTTCGTCGGGCGCGTGGCGCTGCGCGAGGTTTACAACCGGCCCGGCCGGAGGCGCGGCCGTCGCCTCGGCGTCGAGGTCGCAACCGATGGCGGCAAGCCCGCGGCGAATGATTGCCGACACGTTTCCGCCTGAGTTTTCGGCAGCGAACGCGCGCTGCTTTTCAATCTCCCAGGGATAGAGAGAGATTCCCGCGTTTTTCGCCTTTTGCTCCCGGTGTGTTGGCATGTGGACAATCATCGCCGTTTTTCCCTGGGTTCGACGTGAATGAGTTGACAGTGTGTTCAAGATTGTCAATTAGCGTCTCTCAATGAGACGCAACCCGACCACCCCCCGCCGGATCGTGCTTCTGCCGAACCGGGAAATGACAGAGGCAATTGACGTGGCCGCGGCCCGTGCTCGGGTCAGCGCGCCGACGTTAATTTTGTCAGAGCTGGCCCGTGTGGGCATCGTTGCCGACGAACTGCCAGCCGTGCGCGCTCGGCAGGCCGCGGCCCGCAACGCGAAAACGGAGGCCGCGGCATGACTGCGCGCCTCGCCGAACAGACCTACACCGCGGCCGACCTGGGCCGCCTGCTCCACCTCCCACCGCGGCGCGTCGCTGCGCTGATCGAGGCGCGCGAGATCCCGGCGCCGGCGCTCCAGATCCCAGGTGGCGGACATAAGGGCCGACGCTGGCTCGCGAGCCAATTGGCCGAGGTGATGGCGCGATGGGATGTGGGGTCAATCGTTTCGGGCTCACGTTAATTTTTTCCCCGTGGCGCTTTCTCTCTCACTCGCACCGGAAGCCGAACAGCTCCAACTCTCTGCAGAAATCACCGATGCCGGCATGGAGCTGTTGAGCATCGAGGCCGATGCACGCGCAGGCCGATGCACCGGCGCCCGGCTATCCGCTCGCGAGGGGTTGAGAGATGGCATCCTCGCGGCGCTTGCAGAAGGTGCAGTCGGATCGCGGCGCATCGCGCGCATATTTGGGGTGAGTCGCGAGGCTGTGCGCGCTCTGCGGATGCGCGCAATTCAGAGCGGCGATTTAGACCAGGTTAAACAACAACTCGGCCGGAGTTACATTGCTCTGGCCGATGCGGCACGGGAGCGAATCGTCGATGAAATCGATGAGATGCCTCGGCAGTCGCTCCCCATCATCATGGGTATCGCCACGGACAAGGGCCAGCTCCTCACCGGTGGGGTGACAGCGCGAGTCGAGCGGCTCGACGGTCTCACCGCTGAATCGGTCAATGCGCTGATCGACGCGCTGCCGATCGAAGCCGTCTGCACACCGGTTGAGCCGGCCGGCGCTGCGCCCCAAAAGGGGCTCGACCTGGGCGGATCGGCGGTCGGATTTCCCCGAGCAGGTCAGTCGGAGTCACTTGCTTTCCGCCCAAGTTCAGAGGGAGCGGATCGAGGTCGGGCGGAAGGTGGGCGGATCGAGGGCAAAAAGGGGGGCGAATCGTGAGCGCGCGCGGACACGAAGGGGGGCGGGGGGGGTCGCGTTTTGCGCGGGGGGGGGCTGCGAGTCAACTCGTTGAGTCGGGCGTAATTTTATCCGAAACGGTCGTTTCGGGACACCATTTGGCGCGCGGGGATCGGCGGTCTGGCAAGGCCACCATGAGGAGAAACTTGGGGGTCCGGTCCCCGCGCGCCATCGCATTTGCTCTATGAACTCCCCGAAAAAATCGCGCGCGCCAAGCGCGCTTCCCCTTCCGTCAGGTTTCCCCACGCCCACTCTGGCCACGGCGGGAGGGCCGGCCGGGGTGGGTGCTGGGGCTGACGAGGCGTTTTGGGAGTCGCACGTCGCGGTGCGGCTCGGGGTGGCGCGCGAAAAAATCGCGTTGCTCCGCGGGACGCAGCTCCAGGAGGTCGTCGATTTCACGCGGCAGGGTAATGCCGTGGTCTATACGGCCGGCGGGTTGGCGCGGCTGACGGCCCTCGTCGCGCGGGCAGCCCCGCAGGACGCCGCGGAGACGCCCCCCGCGGTCTCCACCCTCCCGGCCGCTCAAATCGCCTCTACGCCCACGGCGCAGCCGGCGCCGAGCCTTGGCGGATGCCAGCCGGAGCGGGCGCGCGTCGTCGTCGTGCGCACGCTGCCCAATCGCAAGATGATGTTCGTGCGCCGCGCTGACTACGCGAAGGACGCCCCGACGTTCATCGTGCGGGTGAAGGACAACCTGAATTTCCACCCGCGGCTCGCGCCCTTTGAGGTGCGCCGCGCGGCCGATGGCCAGTGGCTCTATCTCGGCCGCATGCCCCGCTCCCTCGGCCGTTGGTAAACCGCCCCGCTGCACTCCCCTGCCCTTTCTCCTCATGCAAAACGAAAACATCATCCCTACCCTGCTGATCGTCGGCTTCGTGTTCGTGGTCGGCGGGCTGGCCCTGCTCTCCGCCAAGGCCGCCCTCGTGGCGGCTGGCCTCGTGTTCCTCGTAACCGCGTGGTCGCTCCTCCGCGGAGGCCGTTGAGCCATGAACGCTTTCGATGCCGCCACCCTGCGCCCGGTCGAGCAGATCGAGCACCACAGCCAAATCCTCGCACAGAGCTGGGTGCGCCGCGCCCCGTGGACGCGCACGTGCACAGCCCGTTGGCTGAATGACCGGGCCGACGCCGTGAACGCCGCCACGCTCCGCACCGGCCTCATGCCTTCGCATCGCAGCGATGGCGCGCGGCACATGCTGCCCAAATCCCCCGGCGATGCCCTGCGCGTGAACAACCGCGGCGCCTTCGACCGCATCCATACCCGCCTATTCGCTCTCGGCAACGATGCCGCACGCGAGGCCGCCCTCGTCCCTGAGATCGTCCGCTGACTCTTCTCCATGCCTTCCGCCTCTCCCTTTCCCGCGGCCGTCGTCGCCCTTCGCAACCCCGCCACGCCGCAAGGCGCCGTCTCGGCCCATGTGCTCGCCGACCTGCAACACCGCTTTGCCGATGTGACCTACAAACTCGGCTACCTGTGCGGCGTGCTCGGCGTGGAACCCGACCTCCCGTTGCCAGCCTTCCGCTCCCAAGTGCGCGCGCAACTCGTGCACCTGCCGCCCGGCCCGGCCTGCCTGCCCTTTCCCCCTGCCACCCCACCCCTCGCGCCCCGCCATGAAACCACCGCCGATGCCTGACACCCCGCCCCCTTTCTCCATGAAAAACCAAACCGAGATCCCCGAGGTTCGCCCTCACCCCACCGGCGGCTATACGCACGCCTGGCCGCTCACCGGCTCCGCCCGAATTTACACGGGCCATTTTCCCACGGCACCTGCGGCCATCCGCGCCGCCCACTGCGCCGTCAACCCTCGTATCCGCGCCGCTCTCGTCGCGGCGCGCGCACGGCCATGAATAAACCGCGCAAACCGGGAGCCTGCCGCATGTGGGCGAATTACTACGACGACCGCTCGATCCTGCTGCATCGTGACGAATCGGCCGCGCGAGTCTGCGCGGTCTCCTACGGGATCAGGCACCCGGCAGTCCCCGTCGTCGTCATCCCGCTCGATGACGCCGAGGCGATTGTCGTCACTGCCGCTGCCGCGCACTACAAAGCATGGTCTGGCGTCGGCAAGCCAACTAACGGCGACTGTATGCGCGCCGCCCTCACCGCCATCGGCGTGCTGCCCCGCGCCAAGAAAGGAGGCTGCAAGTGAGCGCACAAGTCACCGAGGCGCACCGCCGACTTGTCCGACTCATTTCTTGGGCCGGAATCAGCGGCAAACAAGTTGAGGAAAAGGCCCAACTCATCGCCGACAGCGAGGCGCGGGCGGTGGCAGATGACCGAGACATCCGCCGTGCCGACAACGAGCTTGGCGACTGGCAGGCCGAGTGTCACAAGGCGTGCGCCGAGCGCGATGAACTCCGTGCCGAGGTGGCGCGGTTGAAAAACCTGCTGCTGCAAGCTGACGAACTCAACGAAGGCGCGGAGTTCAAGATCAGCGAAACAGTGAAACGCGCCGAACGCGCCGAGCAAGCCAAGGCCCGCGCCCTTCGCGCCGAGGCCGAACTCGAAACCATCAAAGCCGGCCACGGTGAACTCGGCCGTTACGAGCAACTGCGGCTCAAAAACGCCGAACTCCTCCACGCCCTGAAAACCATCGCCGACATGTGGATCGCCGACACCACGCCCCTCGCGCCACCTGATGCCCTCGCCGAACGCATGGGCAAGCTCGCCCTCGCCGCCACCCTTCGCAAACACCCATGACCACACCGCCCACCACCACGCCCCCCGCGCTCCCTTGGACGCGCGCGCAGACGATCGACCTCCTCAACGCCGATCCCTTGCCCTCGACGTTCACGTGGCCCCACAAAGACGGCGGCACCCGCCCCGTCGTGCCCTCCCACTCCGTCCTCAAGGGCGGCTACGGGAAATGGCTCGCCGAAGGTCCGCAGTTCCCCGGCCTCTTTGAACTCATCAACGACTTCCTCGCCGACTGCGATTCCGCCGGCGCCGATACCTCGTGGCTGGCCTGTGGCCCCATCGCCGCCGGCTCGCCGCTCGCCGATTCGTGGTCCGGCCTGATCGTCGCCGAGCTCCACGCCCTCCTCAACCAGAACCTCGGCCAGCTCACCGAAGCCGAGCCGATTGCCCACCAACTCCGCCGCCTCCGCCGCCGCCCGGCCGATCCGGTCGACCTGTTTTGATT
>JAUPWC010000476.1 GCA_030916665.1 Verrucomicrobiota bacterium | reverse complement strand
TCAGGCCGAGGAAGCTCGGGGTGTCGCCCTCCATGAGATAATCCCAGCGGGGATACTCGGCGCCGAGCGGGCCCTTCTTGCGGATGGCGCGGTCGAGCCACTCGTTGGTGACGAGCGTGAAATCCGCGCCGGGGCAGCGGGCGTGGAAAGTGTCGCCGCTGATGCCGCTCCACGTGGCGTGGTGGTAGGCGCCGCCGGCGCTGAAACCGGGACTGACGACGTAGAAGAGGCCGGGGAATTCCTTGCGCAGCCACGGGCCGGCGTCGTCCTGGTCGGAAATGGCATAGACGCGCACCTTGGCGACGGCCTTCGCCAGCGCCTCGGGCGAGCGCGTGGCGCGGATTTTCCAGAGCGCCTGGCCAAGCACGTTGGGTCCGCCCCACACGGGCACCCAGAGCGGACGCGGGTCGTCGCGGTCGATCGCGCGGATGAGCCTCTCGGAGCCGGGCGAGTCATGGCCTTCGCCGACGGCCAGCATGCCGTAGGTCGGCAGGCCCTCGCTAACGAGGGCGAGCAGCTGCGCGCCGGTCGGATAACCCGGCTCGTGCAGTTCGAGGTTGTCGCGGACCTTGCCGTAGGCCTCGACGATGCGCCGGATGGTCTGCGGGGCGACCTTGTTGCGCTGGTGGATGGAGGTGGTGGCGATGAGGCCCTCGACGTCGAAGTGGTTCGCGTAAGTCAGGAACCGCACGAGCGACATGGCGTCGTCGGGCTCGTTCTCGATGTCGGTGAGGACGAAGACGCGGGGTTTCTCGGCCATGGCCAGCAGGGGCAGGCAGCCGATCACGAACAGGAGAAGGAAGCGCAGGGATTTCATGGGGAGGGAGAGGGTTCAGGGCGTGACGGTGACAATGACGCGCTGGTAGCGGGAGAGCGCCGGCGTGCCCTTGTCGGTGAGGCGGAGGATAAAGTGCAGCGTCTCGGGCTTCGTGACGCGCGGGGCGGTGACATTGAATCGGTCCGCGTTTTCCGCGCCGCCGGAGACGACCGGCTCGCGCCAGGTCCCGGCCTCGGGGTAGTGAAACCAGAGGTAGCTGAGGCTGTCGCCGTCGGGATCGCTGCTGCCGTAGGCGTCGAGCGTGAAGGGCTCGCCGGACTTCACCGTGAGCCGGTCCGGGTGCCGGAGGCGGGGCACGGGCGGGTGGTTGGCCTCGGCGTAAGGCTTGACCGTCCAGTCCATGCGCGCGGCGAAGTCGTGTTGGAAATCATCCCGCCAGCGCCAGAGCGTGACGTGGTTGCCCGTGAAGGTCTTCTCGGCGCGCTTCACCGCGCGCTTGTATTGGTTCGGCACGTAGGGGGTCCAGGTGTCGGAGGCGTTGGTCCAGATCGGGCGCGTCTCGCGCTCGGGCACGACCACGGAGACGCCGTCCTTGATTGTCTCGAGGGCCGGAGTGGCGAGCTCGTAGCGTCCGCCCCAGCCGCCCCAGTTCGGATGCTCGGGGGCGTTCAGGCCGTTGGGAATCAGGCCGAGGTAGGCGGGCGTGTCGCCTTCCATGCCCCAGGCCACATCCGGGTAGGCGGCGCCGAGCGGGCCGTGGCCCTGCTGGATATGCTGCGCCAGCCACGGGTTGCTGACGGTCGTGTTGTCGATGCCCTCGTGGGTGTTGTTGATCGCGATCCAGGTGGCCTGGCCGTAGTCGTCGCCCGGCGTCACGATGTAGAACAGCCCGGGAAACTCGCGGCGCAGCCACGCGCCGCTGTCGTCCTGGTCGGAGATCGTATAGACGCGGAGCTTGGCCACGAGTCGCGCCACTTCCGCCGCGGGGCGGGTGGCGCGCAGCTTGTGCAGGGCCTGCGCGAGGGTGTTGGCGCCGCCCCAGACGGAGATCCAGAGCGGGCGTTCGTCCTTCAGTTCAAGCTGGTGGATGATCCAGTCGGAGCCCTCGGAATCCTTGTCCGGTCCCACGCCGGTCAGGCCATACTTGGGCAATCCCTTTTTGACCACGGCACGCAAGGCGTCGGCCGTCGGGTAGCCGGCCGCATGCTGCAGGAGATTGGGCTGCACCTGGGCGTAGGCGTCGAGGATGGTGGCGATGAAATCCGGGCGGATGGCATTCTGCTGCCAGCAGGAAGTCGTCGCGACGAGGCCCTCGACGTCGATTTCGTTGATGTAGAGCAGCAGCCGCACGAGCGACTGCTCGTCGTCGGGGTCGGCGCCCATGTCGGTGAGGACAATGAGGCGGGGCTTTTCCGCGGCGAAGAGCAGGCCCGCCGAAAAAACCAGGGTCAGGAACAGGCGGAGGATCATTTTCATGGGGGATGGGGCGTCAGGGTTTCGGTGAAGACCCGGGGGAGACCGGGGCGGCGGCGGAGGAATCCGGCGGCAGCATCCAGTCGGCGCGGCGGGCGAAGTCGGCCTGGATGTCGGGCAGCCAGCGGCGGATGCTTTCCGGCCCGGGTCCGTCATACCAGTGGTTGCGCGCCGGGTCGCGCCGGACGTATTGCCCGCCCCACCCCGCTTGGTCGGGCTGCTCCGGGTCTTTGAGACCACGTTGGGCGCTGACGAGGTGGAGGAAGGAGGGGGTGTCGCCTTCCTGCATGCCGGGATTGTCCCCGTGGTAACCGCTGCGCGGGTAGATCGCGCCGAGGGGGCCGTGGCCTTCGCGCACATGCCGGTTCAGCCAGGCGAGGCTGCCCAGTTCGGTTTTCTGCGCGAACATGCCGGCATAGGTTTTTTGCGAGACGATGATGAAGAGGTCCGGAAACTGATCGAGCAGCCACTGGCCGGAGCCATCCTGGCCGGGCTTGTCCCCGAGCCCGATCATGAAGAGGCGCAATTTCCCGAGGAAGCGCCGGAGTTCCGCGGGCGGGCGGGTGTGCTGCACTTTCCAAACCGCCTGGGCGAGTTCGCAGGAACCGCCCCACACCGCCACCCACACCGGCCGGGGATCGTCCCGGTCCACGATCCGGATGATGGCCTCGGAGGCCTCCGTGTCGCGGCCCTCGCCGATAATCTCGACCGCCGGCTTGCCCCAGGTCTGGTCGCGGCCCTGCCAGGTTGCGGCGCGCAGGCGGTCGGCGGTCGGGTAGCGCGGGTCGTGCCGGCGGAGGTTTTCGTCCACCTGGTCGTTGCGGTCCAGCATGGCCTGCAGGTTCCGCTTGTTCGCTCTGTTCGCGTGCGTGCCGGCCGAGGCGATGAGCGCCTCGAGTTCGAGATCATTGGCGTAGAGAAGCAGCCGGACCATGGACTGGATGTCGTCGGGGTCGCTGAGTTGTTCGGCCGGCCCGTGCCCGGGGCCCCCGGGAATGACATCGAGCGGGGGAAAGTCGCTGGCCACGATGAGCCGGGGCCGGCGGGAGTCCGCGGCGGCGGCGGTGAGGAG
>JAUPWC010000048.1 GCA_030916665.1 Verrucomicrobiota bacterium | reverse complement strand
GTTCGCACCCTCTTCGGCCTGCCCGCCGGCCCGGCCCCCTACAACCCGACGCTCGGCTTCACCGACGACGAGTCCGTGCTCGCCGGCTACCTGAACTCCACCTTCGCCACCCTGGTGGACGGCAAGGCTCTCGACGGTTCGCTCGGCTTCCGCGTCGTCCGCACCCAGCAGGATCTCAAGGGCTACAACACGACCGGCACGCCGATCGACGACAGCAAGTCGCAGACCGACGTGCTGCCCGTCATCAACGCGCGCCTGAAGCTCACCGACCAGTGGCAGCTGCGCTTCGCCGGCGGTCGCACCATCACGCGCCCGAACTTCGGCGACCTCAACCCCGCCGTCACCCTCAACGCCCCCACCACCACCGGCGGCGGCGCCGGCACCGGCAGCGGCGGCAACCCGAACCTCCACACGGTCAAGTCCGACAACTACGACCTGTCGCTCGAATACTACTTCGCCAACGACAGCTACGTCGCCTTCACCGCCTTCCACCGCGACATCGACGGCTACGTCCAGAGCTTCGCCGCCCCCGAGACCATCGGCAGCGTGAACTACATCATCGTCCGCCCGCGCAACTCCGGCAAGGGCAGCCTCGATGGCTTCGAGCTCAGCTACCAGCACTTCCCCGATTCGTTGAAGGGCCTGGGCTGGATGGCCAACTTCACCTACATCGAGGGCGATACCGACGCCCCCGACTCCTCACCCGGCGCAGCCGTCGGCGCCCGCGTGCGCAAGCCCTACGCCCAGGTCTCGAAGGAAGCCTTCAACGTCGTCCTCGTCTATGAAGCCGGCAAGTTCTCCTCCCGCCTCGCCTACAACTGGCGCGGCGAGTTCACCGACACCTTCGACGGCCCCAACGCCGCCGGCAGCCCCCTGCGCCAGATCATCGTCAAGCCGCGCGGCTCCCTCGACTTCTCGGCCAGCTACGCGCTCAGCCCGCACTTCACGGTGACGCTCGACGCGACCAACATCCTCAAGGGCGAATACCAGGACTACTTCTTCAACGAGTCCCTGTATCCGCGCGACACCCGCGCCTACGACCGCACCATCGAACTCGGTCTGCGCTATCGCTACTGAGCCAACGCCCTTCGGTTCATATCAGGTAACACGAGCGGCCTGCCGTCCCCTGCGGAGGCAGGCCGCTTTGCCTCGGAGCCCCTCACTCCCATGTTCGTCCCGCGCCCCCTTCTCGCCCTGGCCGGCCTCTTGCTCGCCACCGTCGCGCCCGCCGCCGAACCCAAGCAGGTCAGCATCCACGATCCGGTGATGGCCCGCGAAGGCGACACGTATTACCTGTTCAGCACCGGCCCCGGCATCACGTTCTACAGCTCGTCGGACCGCGTGAACTGGCGGCGCCGTGGCCGCGTTTTTCCCGGAGCTCCCACCTGGGCGAAAAGCGTCGCGCCCAAGTTCAACGGCCACATCTGGGCCCCCGACATCGTCCGCCACAACGGAAAATTCTACCTCTTCTACTCGGTCTCCTCCTTCGGTGTGAACACCTCCGCCATGGGCGTGACGGTGAACCAGACCCTCGACCCCGCCTCGCCCGACTACCAGTGGGAGGACCAGGGCATCGTGCTGCGCTCCGTGCCCAACCGCGATCTCTGGAACGCGATCGATCCCGCTGTCTTCATCGACGACGACGGCACGCCTTGGATGAGCTTTGGCTCCTTCTGGTCGGGGCTGAAACTCGTGAAACTCGCCCCGAGCCTCACCGCCGTCGCCGAGCCGCAGGAGTGGCACTCGATCGCCAAGCGCGAACGCACCGTCCTGCAGCCCGACGCCGAGCCCGGTCCGGCCGAGATCGAGGCGCCCTTCATCTTCAAGAAAGGCGGCTACTATTACCTCTTCGTTTCCTGGGACAAATGCTGCAGCGGCAAGGACAGCACCTACAAGATGCTCGTCGGCCGCGCCAAGAAGATCACCGGCCCCTACCTCGACCGCGAGGGCCGCGACTTGGCGATGGGCGGCGGCACGCTGCTTCTCGCCGGCAACGCCGACTGGGCCGGCGTCGGCCACAACAGCGTCTATACTTTCGACGGGAAGGATTATCTGGTCTTCCACGCCTACGAGACCGCCGACCGCGGCCTGCAGAAACTCAAGATAGCCGAGCTCACGTGGGACCGGGACCAGTGGCCTGTCGCCCCCCCCGACGCCCTCTCAAACTACACCAGCGTGCTGCAGGAATGACTTCCCACGCCTCCCTTTTCCGTCCCCCGTTCCGTCATCCTGAGCGCAGCGAAGGATCCAGCGACCCCGCACCTAACGACCGCCCACCTGGAGCCTTCGCTGTGCTCAGGATGACACAAAACTAGAATTTCCATCGGCCGATCCCTGCTCGATTCATGCCCCACACCTCTTCCCCCAAACTCTCGGTCCTTGAAAAGATCGGCTTCGGCGCCGGTGACGCGGCCGTGAACGTCGTCATCTCGTCGATGATGCTCATCATCGGCTATTTTTATACCGACGTCTTCGGCCTGAAGCCGGAGGACCTCGTGTGGCTCTTCCTCGTCGTGCGCATCCTCGACGGCGTGATCGACCCGGCCATCGGCTGGCTCAACGACCGCGTGCGCACGCGCTGGGGCCGCTACCGGCCGTATTTCCTGTTCGTCTCCATCCCGCTCGCGATCTCGACGATCCTGATGTTCACGACCCCGGACCTCGACTACCGGGGCAAGCTGATCTGGGCCTACGCCACCTACATCACGAACACGGTGATGTTCAGCCTCGTGACCGTGCCCTACATCTCGCTCATCGGCGTGCTGACCAACGACCCGCAGCAGCGGCTCTCGGCCAACGGCTACCGTCTCTTTTTCGCCAAGGTCGCCGGCTTCTGCGTCGCGATTGTCGTGCCCGTGCTCGCCAAGGAGTGGGGCGGCGGCAACCTCGCCCACGGCTACCAGCTCGCCATGGCGCTGATGGCCGTGAGCGGCGTGGCCCTGTTTTGGTTCTGCTTCTTCACCACGACCGAGCGCGTCGAGCACCGCGAAGAACTCGCCCCGGTCGGCCGGCAACTCGCCCACCTCGTGCGCAACGACCAGTGGGTGGTACTCATGGCCGTGTGCGTGCTCGGCACCATTGGCTACGTGATCCGCGGCCAGACCGCCGCCTACTACGCCAAATACTACCTCGGGGGCGGCAACGAGCAACTCGCCGAGGGCCTGATCGCCAAGTTCATGGGCACGGGCGTGTTCGCCGCCATCCTCGCCATGGTCGCCTCGACCTGGATCACCAAATTCTGGTGCAAAATCTCACTCTTCCGCTGGACCCAGATCGGCACCGCCGTGGCCAGCGCCGCGATGTTCGCGCTGGTGAAGCCCGGCCAGGTGGAACTGGCCCTCGTGCTCTACTTCATCGTGTGCTTCGTCGTGGACCTGCACGCCCCAGTTTTCTGGTCCATCATCCCGGAGGCCGTGGACTACGGCGCACACAAGACCGGCGTGCGCGTCTCCGGTCTCGCCATCGGTCTGATCGCGTTCTTTCAGAGCCTTGGCCTCGCCATCGCGGGCTCCGGCGCGAACAAGCTCCTCGACCACTTCGGTTACGTGGCCAACCAGCCGCAGTCCCCCGCGGCGCTCGCCGGCATCGTGCTCATGCTCACGGTGATTCCGGGTGTGTTTCACTTTCTCGTCGGCGCCGTGATGTTCCGCTACCGCGTGACCGACCGCTTCTACCACACGATGATGCAGCAACCGCTCCCCGCTCCGACCGACCGTTGATCCGCCATGTCCGCGAGCCCGCTCCAGCCTCTCATCCTCCAGCGCGCCGACCCGTGCATCCGTCGCTTTGACGACGGCTGGTATTACTTCACGGCTTCGGTGCCCGCCTACGACCGCATCGAACTGCGCCGCGCCCGCACCATCGCCGAACTCCCCGCGGCGCCGACCGTCGATGTCTGGCACAAGCCCGCCACCGGCCCGCACTCCGAGCTGATCTGGGCCCCCGAAATCCACCGCGTGTTCAACACCTGGGTGATCTACTTTGCCGCCGCGCCGTCGCGTGAGATCAAGCACGATCTCTTTCAGCACCGCATGTGGGCCATCACCTCAACCGCGGCCAACCCGCTCGAGGGCCCGTGGTCCGCGCCCGTGCAGGTGGACAGCGGCATCGACGCCTTCTGCCTCGACGCCACCGCCTTCACCCATCGTGGGACGAGCTACTACGTCTGGGCGCAGAAGGAGCCGATCGTGCGCGGCAACTCCAACCTCATGATCGCGCGGCTCGTCGCGCCCACCGTGCTGGCCGGACCGCCCGTCCGCCTCTCGATCCCGGAATTCGAATGGGAGCAGCGCGGCTTCTGGGTCAACGAAGGCCCCTCGGTGCTCGTCCGTCACCGCCGGGTTTTTCTCAGCTACTCGGCCAGCGCGACCGACGAGAATTACTGCATGGGCCTGCTCACCGCCCGAGAGGACGCCAATCTCCTCGACCCGCGCAGCTGGACCAAGTCCCCGCAGCCCGTCTTCCAGACCGACTACGCGCACAAGATCTACGGCCCCGGCCACAACAGCTTCACCGTCGCCGAGGACGGTGTCACCGACTTGCTCGTCTATCACGCCCGCACCTACACCGAGATTGTCGGCGATCCGCTTTGGGACCCCAACCGCCACACCTACGTGAAACCCTTGCACTGGGACGCTGCCGGGCAACCGCGCTTCGGCCGCCCTTCGGGCATCGATTGAAGCACTCCATACAAACCTCGGGCTCGCTCGCCCGCTCTTGCCTGGGGGTGCTGGCTCTGGTCGCGACCACGGCGCTGGCCCAGCAAGACCCGCCGCCGCCCGCCTTTGCCAACGTCGCGGTGCATGACCCGTCGGTTCTCCGCGCCGGGTC
>JAUPWC010000475.1 GCA_030916665.1 Verrucomicrobiota bacterium | reverse complement strand
TAGGCGAGGCTCTTGCCGACGCCGGTGCCGGCCTCGAAGAGCAGCGGCGTGTCGTCGGCCATCGCGGCGGCCACGGCGCGGGCCATCTGTTCCTGCTCGGGCCGGTGCTCCAGCTTCAGGGCGTCGCACAGCGTGCCGGTCTCGGCGAAGATGTTGCGCACGAGGACCGGCAGGCGTGACGGCTTGGCGCCGCTGGCGGGCCCGCTTTCATCATGCAATCCAATCATCGCCGTTCACTGAGCTTATTTAGCCGGCGCGGGGCAATTGATATTTGCGCGGGTTGCTTCGCGGAGCATCTTTCGTGCATGAACAAGCCGCGCAACCCGGCGTCAGGTAACTGGACCGACGATCTCGTGCGCTTCCTGTGCGAGCAGCCCGGGGTTGGCGCGGTGCGGGTCGATCCCTCGGCGCAACGCGTGGCGGTGGCGACGCTCGGGCAGGTGAACCTGGGTGACCTTGAGGAGAAACTCGCGGCGACCATCGCCGCCGTGGAAGAGCGCTTTGCCGACCAGCCGGCGAAGCTGGCCGCGGCGGGGTTTACTCTGCGCAAGGACGGCGATGCCGTGGTCATCGGCCGCAACATGGGTCAGACCGCCGAAAGCCTCTGGCTCTGGCGGGAGATGGAGTGGCCGGAGATCAAGGCCGAGCCGACGCCCGAGGATCAGGAATGGCGGACGCTCGCCGTGCTCGCCACGGTTTGCGGCGGCGCCGGTATTCTCGGATTCCTGGCGCAAGTCTTCGTGCCGGGGCAACCGTGGCTGGCGCACTCCTTTTACCTCGTCGGTCTGGTGGCCGGGGCGTGGGATGCGGCGATCGACTCCTGGGAGAATCTCAAGAAGCGCGAAATCGACATCCATTTTCTGATGCTGGCCGTGGCGGCCGGCGCCATGTTCATCGGGGCGTGGGGCGAGGCGGTGCTGCTGCTGTTTCTGTTCTCGGCCTCCGGGGCGATGGAGGAATACGCGCTCGACCGCACGCAGCGCGAGGTCAGCTCTCTGCTCAAGAGCGCGCCCAAACGGGCCACGGTGGTCGATGCCGCCGGCCATGAGCACGAGGTGGCGGTCGAGGAACTCCAGGTCGGCCAGCGCGTGCGCGTGCGCCCGGGTGGGGCGTTTCCGGCCGACGGACGGGTGGTCCACGGCAAAAGTGCGTGCGATGAGGCCAATCTCACCGGCGAGGCCACGCCCGTCGAAAAGGGCGTCGGCGACCAGGTCTTCAGCGGCACGCTCAACCTCTGGGGCGCGGTGGATTACGAGGTGGTGCGGCTGCCGGGCGAAAGCACGCTCCAGAAAATCATCCGCCTCATCCAGACGGCACAAAAACTGAAGGCCCCGAGCGAGCGCTTCACCGACAAGTTCGGCACCGGCTACACCTACGCGGTCATCGGCGGATCGTTTGCCATGTTCCTCGTCTGGTGGCTGGGCTACGGGTTGCCGGCGTTCGCGAACACGGAGGCGACCCGCTCGGCGTTCTACCGGGCGATGACGCTCATGGTCGTGGCCAGCCCGTGCGCGCTGGTGCTGTCCATTCCGTCGGCCATCCTCGCGGCCATCGCCTGGGGCGCGAAGCACGGCGTGCTCTTCCGGGGTGGCGCGGCCATCGAAAAGCTCGCCGACGTGAATATCGTGGCCCTCGACAAGACCGGCACGCTCACGACCGGCGAACTGGTGGTGACCGGCTACGAGAGTTTCCCGCCCGGCCGCGAGGCCGAGGTGATGGAGCTGGCCTACTCCCTGGAGAGCAAATCGGAACACCCGTTGGCGCGTGCGATCGTGCGCGATGCCAAGGCGCGCGGCGTGCGACTGCTCGAACTGGCGGACTTCAAGAACATCGTGGGGCAGGGCGTGCGCGGGCGGCACGGCGACACGCAGGCGTTGCTCGGCCGCCGCGAACTGCTTGAGGCCGGCCCGCTGGCCGGCTGGGCAGGCCAACTGCCGCCGGCGCCGGCCGAACTCGCCGAGGTCTGGGTCGTCGGCAAGGACGTGCTCGGGCGCGTGCTGTTGCGCGACCAGATCCGCGCCGAGTCCAAGGGCGTGCTGGCCAAGCTGAAGGCGCTCGGGCTGCGCACGGTCATGTTGACGGGCGACCGCCGGCAGGCGGCCGAATCGGTGGCGCGTGAAATCGGATTGGACGAGGTGCGCGCGCACCTGACGCCCGAGCAGAAGGTCGCCGCCATCCAGGAATTGCGGCAGTCCGGCGGGCGTGTCGCCATGGTGGGCGACGGGGTGAACGACGCCCCGAGCCTCGCCGCCGCCGACGTGAGTGTGGCCATGGGCGCGCGGGGCAGTGACGCGGCGCTGGAACAGGCCGAGGTCATCCTGATGCACGACCGTATCGAAAACTTTTTAGCCGCCAAACGTTTGAGCAGTCGCGCGCAGGCGGTCATCCGGCAGAACCTGGCCATTTCACTCGGCGTTGTGGTCGTCATGGTCATCGCCACCGCGGTTGGCGCGGTGCCGCTGGCGGTGGGTGTGGCGGCGCACGAGGGCAGCACCCTGATCGTCTGCCTGAACTCGCTGCGCCTGCTTTTCGGGAGCAACAATTAGTTTGTCACCCCGGAACTGCGGCTTGCCAGATGCGGTCTGATGGGCGAAGTTGGCCACACGACGGGCCGCCTTCATCCCCATGAATCAACGTCGTCTTCTCCTCCTCCAGTGCTGCGCCATGGCGCTTTCACTTGCCTGCTGCAC
>JAUPWC010000047.1 GCA_030916665.1 Verrucomicrobiota bacterium | reverse complement strand
GCGAAGGTCCGCAGGCCGGTCTCGGTGGTGAGCAGGTATTCGTCGAGGTTGATGCGCGTGGCCGGGCCGGCACTGCGCGAGGCGATGCTGGAGACGGTCTCGATGTATTCGACGCCGGGGTTGGCTTGGGCGATGGCCCACGCCAGGGGCACGGAGGCCTGGCCGCCGCAGGTGACCATGTTGACGTTGGGCTGGTCGAGGCAGTCCGCGAGGTTGACCGCCGGCACGCACATGCGGCCGACCTGGGCCGGGGTGAGATCGACGACCGTGACGCCCATTTCCGCGAGCACCGGCGCGTGCTTGAGGTGGCTCTCCGCGCTGGTGGCGTCGAAGACCAGTTCCACCTGTCCGCGCAGTTCACGGATGCTGTCGATGCCCTTGGCCGAGACGGGGACGTTAAGCAGGCTGGCCTTGGTCATGCCCGGTGAGGAGAGGTTGCGGCCGGCGAACAGGCGGCAGTCGAGCACGGGCGAGCGCAGGACTTTCACCAGCAGGTCGGTGCCAATGTTGCCGGTGCCGAGGATCGCGACGGGGAGCTTGCGCGACTGGCTCATGACGACCGGAAAGAGGCGAGGGTGCGCGCGAAGCCATCGCGCGGCGCCCAGACGGGTTGCCAGCCGAGCGCACGGAGACGGGTCACGTCGGGCACGTTCACCGGAATGGGGCTCGGCAAATAGCCCGCGGCCGGCTGGCCGGCGTGACTGACTTTCAGCGGGCTGCCGAAGCCGAGACCGGCCAGCAGATCCGCGAGCTCACGGATGCTGAGCGCACCCGCAGGATTGCCGACGTTGTAGGCGGTGCCGGAAGCTCCTTTCAGAAGCACGGTGAAGAGTCCGGCGACGGCGTCGGCGAGGTAGCAGAACGCGCGCACGGCCTTGCCGTCGCTACGGAGCACGAGGTCTTGCTGACGCAGGACGTCGCGCACGAGGTCGGCGTGGGCACGGCCGTCGTCGAGCGACATGCCCGGACCATACGTGTGAAACGGACGAGCAACTACGAAGGGGGTGCGAAACTGCTTTTCATGGCTCATGCCGAGCGTCTCGGCGGCACGCTTGCCCTCGGCATAGCAGGAGCGCGGGTCGGTGATCTCGAGGTAGCCGTAATCCGTTTCCTTGGTCGGAACCTGGTCGGCAGCCACGCGGCCGTAAACCTCGCCGCTGCTGACGAAGAGGAAGCCTTCGCTTTTCCAAGCACGGGCCTGCTCCAGCAGGTGGTGCGTGCCGAGCACGTTGGCGTTCATCGTGCCGACCGGATCGGGGCCGTAGAACTGGGGGCTGGCCTGGCTCGCGGCGTGGATGACAAACTTTGCCGGCTCCGGCCAGATCTGCGCGACCGCGACGTCGCCCTGGATGAGGCGAAGGTCCGCGCGGGTGGCGTGGTGCGCGAAGCGGGCGCGGGCCCTCTCCAGGTTGCGCACCAATCCCACGACCCGGCAGTTCAGGGCGCGCGAGTCGTTCAAATGCAGCAGCGTCTCGACGAGATAGGCGGGCAGGAATCCGGCGGCGCCGGTAATCAGCACGGTCTTGCCGGCGAAGCGCTCCCACGGCAGAGGTTGCGCCGCGATGGCGGCGACATCCTCGGCGATGATGCGATGCGGGGCGGGCATGGGGCGAATTCAGCGTGAGCGACGGAAATCGTAGGGGGTGGAACCTGCGCTCCGCGCAGGTTTGCTGTGCATGCACCAGCCAGCCCGCGACGGAGCGCGGGCTCCACCCAGGAGGCCCTTTGCGCAGATTGTTTCGCGGATCGGTCGCATGAGGGCGGACTCAGGAGAGGGCGGCCGCGACGGAGGCGTGTTGGTCGCGGTGCAGGAAGATGAAATTGGTTTCCTTGGTCTCGTCGGTGACGGTCGGGCAGGGCGCCAGCCGGCCGTCGCTCACGACATGGCAGCGGTAGCCGAGACCGGCGAGGTGGGCGATGAGGTCGTTGGGATGATACTGGTATTTCGCGCACCACTTGCGGAGCATCTCGGTGAAGATCGCCGGACGATCCCGACGCAGCAGTTCGGTGCCGCCCTTGAAGACGAACAGCTCGGCGCCCTCGACGTCGCACTTGATGAAGTCCGCGCCCTGCTGGTGTTGCGCGCTGTAGGCGTCGAGGGTGGTCACCGGGCAGCGGACTTCCTGCACGTCGGCGGCGTCCACGTTGCGCGTCATCGAGGAGGAGCCGGACTGGCTGGGGTAGGTGAAGAAGACCAGCTCGCCGGCCTGGTCCGCGAGGCCGAGGTTGCGGGGCGTGATGCGCGTGACGTCGTTGAGGGCGAAGTTGCGCAGCAGGTGGCCGTAGGTGGTCGGGATGGGTTCGAAGGCCACGCCACCGAGGCCGGGGAACCAGTGGGCGAGGGCGAGGCTGTAGAACCCGGCGTTGGCCCCGATGTCGAGGAAACGCACCTGGGCGCCGCCCAGGAGGCCGACGAGCCGGCGCACAAGCTGGATCTCGGCGCGCTCGTAGTCGCCGAAGTTGAAGGCCTCGATCGGCGCGATGCGCGTGTCGGCCGCCGGACAAACCAGGGTGATCGGCGGCTCCTTGAAGGTGGCGGTCACTTCGCCCGGCGTGATGCGGATTCCGGCGAGGTTGGTGGGGCCCAGATGCCGGGCGTGGTCGAGCAGCACCTCGTGCCGTTCATACATCGCGCGGATGTAGCCCGCCTTGTCGAGGCGGCCGGCTTGGTAGGAGGATTTGATGTCGGAGAAATTGCTCATGAACGGAGGGCCCGGCGCGGAAGGGATGACCGCCGGCCGGCTTCAGCGCTTCGCTTTCACGAAGGCATGGATGATCTCGATTACGTAATCCAGCATCGCCCGGCTCAAGCCCGGATAAGTGCCGAGGAAAAGCGCGCGCTGCATGATCTCGTCGGCGCCGGCGAGATCGCCCACGACGCGGAAGGCCTCGGGGCGGTCCTGCTTCAGCTGCACGAAGACCGGCTGGCGCAGGAGATTTCCGCCGAAGAACATCCGGTTGCCGATCTTCTGTTCGTCGAGGTGGCGCGCCAGCGCGGTGCGGGAGAAGGGGGCGCCGGGTTTGACCCGCAGCATGAAACCGAACCACGAGCAGTCGGTGCGGCAGCCGGTCTGATCCCAGGCGAAGGCCTCGTTGGTGGGCGTGCGCCGGCCGGGCGCGATCCACGCGGTCGCGTGGGTCGGCAGCGAGAAGTCGAAGAACTCGCCGAGGTCGTCGAGACCGGCGCGGAGATGGTCCCAGTTCTGTTTTCGCGCCTCAATGAAGGCGGGCAGTTTCTTCAGCTGCTGGCGGCCGATGGCGGCCTGCGGGTCGAGGGGCTTCAGGTTGTAGCCGAGGTGGCTGTAGATGTATTTGTGGTCGTAGCCGGCGGGGAGTTCGCCGAGCTGCCAGCCGAAGCGCTTGTGACAGGTGTTGTCCTTGCCGGAGGCGCACCAGCAGTCGCGGCCCCAGTCGCGGAAGCTCTCGGCGTAAGTCTTGAGCGGCGGACGGTGGACGATGTTGACCGCGCCGCCTTCGCCCATGGTGAGATGGTGCGGCGGGTAGAACGACTGGGTGGAAAGGTCACCCCAGGTGCCGGTGTAGCGGGTGATGTATCCGGCGGTCGCGGGAAGGCCGGGTGAGTTGTCGGCGAAGCCGAGTTCCTTGGCGCGCGCTGCGGGCAGCGAGTAGGTGCAGCCGAGCGCGTCGCAGTTGTCCTCGATGAGCCAGAGGTCGTGCCGGCGGCAGTAGGCGAGCACGGCGCCGAGGTCGAAGGGGTTGCCCAGAGCGTGGGCGAGCATGACGGCCTTGGTCTTGCCGGCAACGTAGGCCGCTTCGAGCCGGTCGGGACGCAGGTTGCCGGTGGCGGGATCGTTGTCCACGAAGACGGGCACCGCGCCGGATTGCACAATCGGCGCGACCGTCGTGGGGAAGCCGGCGGCAACGGTGATGACTTCGTCACCGGGCAGGATGCGGCGCGGGGCGGCAATCTTTGAAGAGGTGAGCGCGGAAAAGGCGACGAGGTTGGCGGAGGAGCCGGAGTTGACCAGCAGCGAGTGTTTCACGCCGAGCAGCGCGGCCAGTTCGCTCTCGAAGACCTCGCCCTCGGGGCCGAGCGTCAGCCAGAAATCCAGCGTGCTGGACACGGCCGCCTCGACCTCGTCGGCGGTGAACACACGGCCGGCGTAGGGCACGGTGGTCTGACCGGCGACGAAGGCCGGTTGGTCTGCGTCGGCCGGCAGATTGGCGCGGTGGGCAAGCGCGGAGTATTCGCGCGTGAGGCGAAGGATCTCGGCTTTCAGGTCGGCGGGCGTGCGGGGCATGGGGGAGCGGGATCAGGTTGCCCAGGAAAGTCCGCGGGCTTGGGCCGCGGCGGTGTAGGCGGTGATTTGGCCGGTCGTGAGCGCGTGGATCGCGGTCGGTTGCGCGGCGGCTTCGCGATACCACCCGACGGTGCGGGCGATGGTTTCCTCGAACGGCCAGACCGGCTGCCAGCGCAGGAGCCGGTGGGCTTTGTCGGTGTTGAGGCTGAGCAAGCCGGCTTCGTGCACGGCGGAGGGGTCGCTCTTGTCCTCCCAGCGGCCGGGCCAGGTTTTGAGGACTTCCAGCACGAGGTCGGCCACCGTGCGGTGGGCGGCCGGGTCGGGACCGAAGTTGAAGGCCGAGGCCAGCGGGGAGGCGGGGGAGGCCGCGGCCAATTGCGCCCCGAGGGCGAGGTAGCCGCTGAGCGGCTCCAGCACATGCTGCCAGGGGCGGGTGGAAACCTTGTTGCGCACGGGAATCGCTTTGCCGCGTTGCAGCGCGCGGATGCAGTCGGGGACGATGCGATCCTCGGCCCAGTCGCCGCCGCCGAGCACGTTGCCGGAGCGTGCCGAGGCGAGGCGGATGGCGGAGTCGGGCGCGGAAAAGTAGGAGCGGCGGTAGGCGCTGATCACGAGTTCGGCGGCGCCCTTCGACGAGCTGTAGGGGTCGTGGCCGCCCATCGGGTCATCCTCGCGATAACCGTGGACGCACTCGCGGTTCTCGTAGCATTTGTCGGTGGTGATGGCCACAACGGTGCAGGGCCGGCCGGCGAGGCGCAGGGCCTCGAGCACGTTGACCGTGCCCATGACGTTGGTCGAGTAGGTCTCGACCGGTTCGCGGTAGGACAGGCGCACGAGCGGCTGCGCGGCGAGGTGGAACACAAAGTCGGGGCGCACGGACTCCACCGTCTGGCGAAACTGGGGCAGGTCGCGAATGTCGCCCTCGATGTGCTGGAGGCGCGCGGCGAGGCCGAGCTGCGCGAAGAGGGAAGGGTTGGTCGGAGGCGGCAGCGAGCAGCCGGTGACGTCGGCGCCGAGCGCGAGCAGCCACTCGGCCAGCCATGCGCCCTTGAAGCCGGTGTGGCCGGTGAGGAGGACGCGTTTGCCGCGATAGGCCTGGGCGAGGGCGTTCACCATACCTTCCACGGCGCCCGTCCGTCCGCCCAGAGTTTGTTGAGATACTGGGCTTCCTGATAGGTGTC
>JAUPWC010000474.1 GCA_030916665.1 Verrucomicrobiota bacterium | reverse complement strand
TCAACGCCGACGGCTGGCCCGACCTGGCGGCCAGTCGCAACGACCAGCCCGCGCTCGCCTTTCTTCACCGCGGCTTGGCCGAACACCGCCCCCTGCGCATCGTGCTCCAGGGCTCGCCCGGCAACCCGACTAGCATCGGCGCCCGGCTCACGCTTACGCTCACCGACGGCACCACCCGAACGGCCGAAGTCGTGGCGGCCTCGGGTTATTACTCCCAGTCATCCTCCGCCGTGTTCTTCGCCCTGCCGACCGGGCCTCGCATGCTCGAAGTGCGTTGGCCTGACGGCAAAACATCGACGCATGCGCTCAAAACTGGCGACAGCGCCAACCTGGTGATTGCGCCGTAATAACCAAGCGCCTCTGGCTTTTGGACTGTAGGGCGGGGTCTCCGAACCCCGCCTTTGCCCGAGAGCAGCGTGGTGTTTCTGGCGGGGTTCGGAGACCCCGCCCTACAAAAAAATCCAGCCGGCCAAAAGCAAAGTCACGGCGCGCGGCCGAATTGTTCGCGATAGGCGCGGGTAAGCTGCTGCAGCTGTTCGCGCGGGACTCGGGGTTGTTCGCGCACGGCGCTCATCCAGCGGCGGGCTTCGTTTTCGTTGCCGGTCTGGATCGCGTTGAAAGCGAGCACGCTCAGCGCCAGCGGATGTCCGGGCTCGGCCACGAGGGCGCGCTGCATCTCGGCCACGCCCTCGGCGTTGCGGCCCTGCCGGATGAGCAGGTTGCCGAGTTCGAGATAGGCGTCGGGCTCGTTCGGGCGCAGCCGGATCGAGGCCTGGAACTCGGCGATCGCCTCGCCGATGCGGCCGGCTTTCTGGAGGTTGCGGGCGAACTGCAGGTGCAGACCGGGCGACTGCGGGCAGTTTTTCAAACCTTCCGCGAGCGTGCGCTCGGCGGCGGCGTTTTCGCCGAGCATGGCCTGTAGGGCGCTGAGATTGGCCCAGCCGTCGGCGAAATCCGGGGAGAGTTCCGTGCAGCGGCGCAGCTGCTGGATCGCGCCGGCGTGGTCGCCCTGCTGGATGAGCAGGGTGCCGAGCTGGTAGAGGGCGGAGACGTCGTCCGGCGCGATCTCGACCGCGCGCTGGAGCAGGCGCACCGCGCCGGCCGGGTCGGCGTTGCGCGCAAGGTTGCCCGCGGCGATGCCGAGGCGGTAGGGCTCGAAACAATCCTCCAGCAGCGCGTCGGCCCAGGGGTCGGCGGGGTCGCGGTAGGCGCCGGAGGCCTTGGCGGCGGCGCGGATGGCGGTGGCGCGGTCGCGCTGACCGAGGCGTTCGTAGAGGGTGACGATCAGGTCGTAGCCAACGGTGTAGTTGGTGCGGTTGACGACGGTCTCGAGCTTTTGCCGCGCGTTGTCCCAGCGCTGCGCCTCGAAGTCGAGCCGGGCGAGGCCGAACAGCGCGTAGGCGTCGTCGGGCGTGCGTTGCAGCACGGCCTTGAACGCGGCCTCGGCTTCGGCGGGCCGGTTGGCCTTGAGGTAGGTCTCGCCCAGCCGCAGCCAGGCGGGCGTGTAGGCGGGGTCGAGCGCGGTGGCGCGTTTCCAGAGCTCGAGCGCGGGGTCGAGCTCGCCGTAGCCGGCCGTGAGCAGCGCCGCCAAATGGAACCAGCGCGCCTCGCCGGGCTCCAGCTGCTGGAGCGCACGGTAACCGTGCAGCGCCTCCTCGGGGTAACCGTTGGCGTGGTAGAGGCGGGTGAGTTCGCGCAGGCCCTCGACAGACTGGAAGCGGCTGCGCGCGCGCGCCTCGGCCGCGGCGAGGCGGTCACGGATTGCGGCCGGGGCGTTCGCCAGATCGGGGCGCGCCGGCAGGGCGCCCGTGACCGCCTGCTGCGTGCCGCCGGCCTGCCACCACCAGAAGCCGCCGCCGGCGAGGGCGCCGCCGAGGAGCAGGGCCGAACCGATCTTGAAGGCGGGCTTCATGGGCGGGTGGGGCGGCGCCAGAGCGTGATGCGGCTCATGGCGTCGTAGGGCGGGTAGATGTAGAATCCGCCGGTGGCCAGCGACACGCGGCCGGTGCCGTCGAAGTCGCCGGCGGCGAGCGTGATCTGGTCCTTCGGCGTGCGGGCGAGCAGGCGCGGCTCGAAACGCGCGCGGCCGTCGTTGCGAAACCACATCAGCGAAACGACGTTCCGGTTGCGGTTGTTCCAGTCGGCGTAGGCGGTGGAGGCGATGATGTCGGGGTGGCCGTCGCCGTCGAGGTCGGCGACGACCGGCGAATAGGCGCCGGGCAGGTGGGCGATGCGGTGGTGGCGGTAGTTGCCGTCGCCGGTGTTCTCCAGCCACTGCACGCTGTGCCACGGGCGCGGACCGGGCGTGGCGGCGGGGCCGAAGCCGTCGCCGTTGGTGAAGATGATGTCGGCGCGGCCGTCGCGGTTCAGGTCGGCGACGGTCAGGCCGCTGCTGCCGTAGTCCTCGTTGGTCGACCCCCATAGGCGGCGGGAGCCGAATTTGCCCGCGCCCTGGTTCTCGAACAGATGCACCTCCTCCCACTGCTGCGAGATGAGCGCGACGATGTCGGGGCGGGCGTCGCCGTTGAAGTCGGCAATGCAGACGTTGATCGAGCCGGACAGCTCCGACAGCACATGGCGGCGGAACTCCCACGGGCCGGTGCGTTCCATCCACGCGACCTCGCCCTGGTCGTAGCCGAAGTGCGCGACGGCGAGATCGAGGTCGCCGTCGCCGTCGAGGTCGGCGGCGCGGATATCCACGGGGCGGGTGGTGTTCTCCAGCACGGCGCGGCCGGTGAAGTTCTGCCGGCCGTCGTTTTCGAGGATGTAGAGCGTGCCGATGCGGTCGTTGTTGGGAAACACCGCCCCCATGCTCGCCACGAGCAGGTCGAGGTCGCCGTCGCCGTCCATGTCGGCCGCCTCGACATGCACCGGGGCCTTCAGATTGGCGGCGACCAGTTTCTCCTCGAAGACGCCGGGCGCGGTCTGGCGCAGCCAGCGCACCTCGCTGTCCTGCGCCTCGCAGAACACGATGTCCGTGCGGCCGTCGCGGTCGAGGTCGATGGCGTTGACATGGGCGATCCACGGCGGGCGGTTGATGGGCGCGCCGACGGGTTGCTGCACAAAGAGGCCGGAGTCGTCCACGGTGCCGGGTTGCGCGGGCCGGGTGGCGACCGGGACGGAAATGGGTTCCTGCCGGGAGCAGGCCGCCAGGCACAGGCAGGCAAGCGATACGGTGGCGATGAGCAGGCGTTCGGTCGGTGGGGGCGGCAGGGGCATCGCGGTGACGGAACCTGCTATGCCCCGGATGCCGGTCAAAGGCAAACCACCGGGCTGCGGGAGATTGAGAAATCAAGCCGCGGAAACCGCAGCATTAGCCGGGCTTCGGTCGGGACCGGGAGCCGGGTTGGCCAAGCCAGACCAGCGGAGGCGGGCGGAGATATTTTCAGCTATTGTTAGACCGGACGCCCGGTTGCCGCAGATAGCGGGCGGGCAATTTTTAGCCCTGAAGATTGGCTCCTATGGGTTAGGGGACTGTCTTTATGGCCTGTCGCCTTAGGGGGCGACAGGTCTTTTCGTTGGGGCGGCGGGCGCCCGGATGCATCGCGTGGCGTTCATCACTTAGACCAAAAAATGCCGCGGCGCGGTTTGCCAAGGACCGGACCGGCACGAATGCTGGAGCGGTTTACCAGCCCCCCATGCGATCCCCGGTGAAATCACTCCTTGTCGCCTGCCTTGCCGTATTCGCGGTTGCACGCGGTTTCGCCACCTTGGCCGACCGTCCCCTGCTCGTCCTACCGGCGACGCCGGCAGCCTTTCCGCTCGTTCGCGGCAGTGATGCCGCCCGGCTCCATGTCGCGGGCGATGACTGGCCGGGCGTGCAGCGGGCCGCGCGGGATCTTCAGGCCGACATCGAGCGTGTGACCGGGCTCAAGCCGGATCTCTCGACCACCGCGCCGGCGAAAGCCCCGCTTGCCGTGTTCATCGGCACGGTCGGCCGGAGCGCGCTCATCGACGGCCTCGTGGCCGCCGGCAAACTCGACGTCACCGCCATCCGCGGCAAATGGGAGGCCTTCGTCATCGAGACGGTGGATCGGCCTCTGCCCGGCGTGGATCGAGCCCTCGTCATCGCGGGCAGCGACAAGCGCGGCACAATCTACGGCATCTATGAAATCTCCGAGCAGATCGGCGTCTCGCCTTGGTATTGGTGGGCCGACGTGCCGGTGAAAAAGAGCGCCGAGCTGCACCTTGCGCCCGGCCGCACCGTCGTCGGCAGCCCGGCCGTGCAATACCGCGGCATCTTCCTCAACGACGAGGCGCCCGCCCTCACCGGCTGGGTCTATGAAAAATACGGCCGCTTCGGCCGCGAGTTCCACGCCGACCTCTTCGAGCTCATGCTCCGCCTGCGCGCCAACTACCTCTGGCCCGCCATGTGGGACAACGCCTTCAACGAGGACGACCCGCGCAACGCGCGCCTCGCCGACGAGTGGGGCATCGTCATGGGCACCTCGCACCATGAGCCGCTGATGCGCGCCCACGCCGAGTGGGGCAAATACGGCCAGGGACCATGGGACTATGCCAAGAACGACGCGGTCCTGCGCGATTTCTGGCGCGGCAGCGTCGAGCGCACGAAGAGCTTCGAGAACATCCACTCGCTCGGCATGCGCGGCGACGGCGACGAGGCCATGAGCGAGGAGACCAATGTCGCGCTGCTCGAGCAGATCGTGGCTGATCAGCGCACGATCCTTGCGCGCGAGGTGAATCCGGAG
>JAUPWC010000473.1 GCA_030916665.1 Verrucomicrobiota bacterium | reverse complement strand
GGCCAAGACCGGGCACTACCTCTGGACGGAGAAGGCCTACGGCGACTTTATCCTGGAGTTCGACGTGCGCTGGACCACCACCACGCCGCGGGGCGTGGACACCGGCATCGAGCTGCGCCAACCGCGAATCCAGTTGCAGCTGGGCGTCTCGGGCAGCCTGCGGGTGGACATGACCGGCAGCTTCTACACGGGCGGCAAGCCGGCCTATCCCGAGGCCGGCCAGGCGAAAACCGCGAAGGAGTTAATGCGCCCCGAGGGCCAGTGGAACACGTTCCGGATTCAGGCGAAGGGCGACACCTTCACCTGTTGGATCAACGGCACGAAGGCCTCGGAATACACCGACCCGAAGTTTTCCGGCGCCGCCCCGCTCGGTCTGCAGATCCACGGCGGCGTGGAGATGAAAGTCGAATACCGCAACCTGCGCATCGCGGATGCTGACGTGATCGCCGACGATCACCACGAACCCGGAACCTCCTTAACGAGCATGGCACAAGTCGAACCTCAACGCTAGACTTGGGGAGGCGCGGCGCCCTTATCAACCTTGCCGAGGCCGGTCTGCGCGATGATCGCCTCGGTGGTGCGCTCCGCGAAGACTTCCGCTAAATGCTCCTGCGAGAGCGCCTTCAGCTCCTCAAGGTCCTGCGAGCCCATTTGCCCGAGCAGACCCAGCAGTGCGTCCTTGGAGTTGTGACGGTAGCGCTTGAGAATTGAGTCGTAGAACTCCAGCGGGCTGTCGATTTTAGTCTTCGGCTCCTCGCGCCCAAAGAAAGTGCGCGGGGATTCATGATACGCCTTCAGCTCTTGGTCGGTGAGCGGCACGAACACCATTTGGTCGTGGTCCTTCTCGCGCAGGCAACACCACGCGGTCTTGTCGTTGACTAGGACTTGAGCGTGGACAAGTTCCCCTCGAACTTCGCCGTCCGGCGTCTCGATGCAGTAACGGCGACCCAAGAGCAACCGACCGCGGGAAAGTGGCATTGAGAAGGCCAGAGTCTCGCCATCGAAGGTGGCGGGGATCTGAATGAAGTCGCGTAGAGATTGGTGTAGTGCGAACATCGCTCGGTGTTTAGCGCGAGCAGCGAGCGCCTCGCGGAGGCTCAAGTAAGTGCCTTCGACGCGGTAGTCAGGGATCTTGAAGCCTTCGAACATATAGGCCGGGGCATACGGACGATCCACGGTGGCGGGTGGATTGTTTATGACTACGAGATACGCCGACGGGGCGGGTTGCCCATCAATCAGGAGGTTGGCCTCCTTGCCCCGGACAGTGGCGAGGAGATCGAGGAGAAGTTTCTTCTGGGCATCGGGCGGAGTTGTCTCGTCGTTGACCTCGATGAAGACGAGACGGGGATGATTGGCCTTCTTCTTTAGGGCGGCCCCGAGAAGCCAGCGGATTTGCGGAGGCTTCGGCTGGTCGGACGGTTTCACCTGCCGCATCTTGGCCTCAACCGAGAGCCTTTGCCCGGACTCTCGGTGCGTGGCCGTGAACTCACAGTGGGATGAGGTAATATCGGATTCGTCCTCGAGCTCGATGTCGAAGCCGGCGCGAATCATTAGACCGGTAACGGCGGCCTCATGGTAGGCACCGAGAAACTGGTCCTTCTGCTTGAGGCGTCGGACTAGGGCCTCATGCACTTTCCCGTTGTTGTGCGAGATTAGGTAGAGGTTGTAGGCAAGGCCGAGATAAGCGGCGACGAGAGAGGTCATCGGCGCGTGTGTGCCTTGCTCCAGGTGCGCGTTGGAGAAGCGCGTGACATCCTCATACCACACCATGAGGGGGTGCCGTTCCTCCCGCGGTTTTTTAAGCTCTAGATTCGCCCACTCGCCGTGCAGCACCTCCTTGATGTAGAAGCCCAGGAAGTCATGAAAATTCTGCCAGCGGGCCGAATGATACATCTTGGACCCAGTGGCGACGAACCACTCGCCCTTGAAACGCGACGCTATGATCGGCTTGCCGCGGCCCTGCTGGAGCATCCTCTGCAGCTCAGGGACGACATTCCC
Organism: Verrucomicrobiota bacterium; assembly: GCA_030916665.1. GTDB lineage: Bacteria > Verrucomicrobiota > Verrucomicrobiia > Opitutales > Opitutaceae > Lacunisphaera. The sequence goes on along the minus strand of JAUPWC010000473.1, from coordinate 1,360 downwards.
ATCTTTGGTCACCTTGCCGGCCGGGACGAGTTCGCCATCGTTCGCTTGGGTCATGACGCGAAACCGCACGGGTGCGACCTTTGCGCGCTCGACTTCCGGGATTTCCTGGAGGGTGATTGGACCGTGGATCGGAAGGTGGTGCAGCGCGGCCGTGATGGTCTCTTCGATGAACGGCACCACTTGGGTCGTTAGCGACTCGAGATAGGGCGCGAGCGAAACCGCTGGCTCGCCAGCGAGCCCCCAGGTGGCCTCGGCGAGGGTGCCGCCGGGCGTGATGTTGAGTTTGCCACCTCTCGCTAGCCGCGCTCGCAGGTCAGCGAGTCGCTTGATGACGTTCGCGTTCGCGAATTTCAGCCGGATGCAGAGGCGGTCCTCGGCGCCGAACCACTTTTCGGCCCACTTCGCCAGAGCGGCATAGTTGCGGTCGGGCGCTTTGCGGCCGAGCAGAAAACCAAAGACTGCCGCGAACTCCTCCAGCCCCTGCTGCGCTTCGACGATGAAGGTAGTCGCCAACTGCTGCAGTGCGTCGGGCTTTGGCGCGGTGGGCGAGTTTTCGTGGATGTCTTGGAGGCCGGCCTTAAGTTTATCGGTGGCGTCGCGGGCACAGATCAAGCGCGGCATGACCTTCAGGAGTAGCGTTTCATGAAAACTGTTCTGGCGGGCCTCGGAGAGAACGAACCATGGCAGGATCTCTAGCCACTGGAAAACGACGCGCGCCACCAATGGATCGTCCGTTCCGTGGTCAGAAAGTTTTCGCGTCACAAGCGACATGTCATGACGAGGCCAAGGGCGGCGCTCGCGAGCAATCCGTTTCAGAAAGATCGTGCTTTCGGCAATCCGGATTGCCTGATCGTCGCCTCGATCTCGTCGGGATTCAGATAAGTCCCCAGCAGTTCCGGCAGCAGCACCGACTTCAGGGTGCTTTTGCCTGAACCATTCGGCCCGGCAAACATGCGCAGGCGTGGTGTGGCGGAACTCACCGGATCGCGATCTTGCTGCCGGCAACAACCGGCAGGGGCGGTTCCACGGTTTTAACCTTCACCTTGTGTCCATCGGGGAAGACCTCGTAAAGCACGCCACCTTCAGTCTGAAGCACGCTCTGCCCGGAGGCCAGAACCTGCTCACGGGCGGCGACGAAAGCCTGTCCGGAAAGCGCCGGCATCCGCGCTTCAAGGGTCAGAATCTTCTTTTCGTCGTCGGACATCTTGTAATCAGCCTAGTGAGGAGCCGCTTCTGCGCAACCGTAACCTTGGGCGCGACTCCGGGGTGCGGACACCCCGGCTCCAAGGTGCGCAACGTGCTCAGGGCGTGAAGACGAAGGTCTCGCCGGGCTGCGTGGTGCGGGTGACGACTTTGCCGG
>JAUPWC010000472.1 GCA_030916665.1 Verrucomicrobiota bacterium | reverse complement strand
GAAGGGGAGATGATTTACGAAATACGATTTACGATGGGCGGCCGGAGGTGAGCGATGGTTTGGAGGAATCGTAATTCGTAATTCTGAAATCGTAATTCGTTCAGCGGTCGCACTCGCCCATGACGAAGTCGAGCGAGCCAAGGATGGAGACGACGTCGGACACGAGGTTGCCAACGCACATCTTGGGCAGGATGGAGAGGTTGCAGAACGAGGGGCTGCGGATCTTCATGCGCCACGGCACGCCGCCGCCCTTGCTGACGATGTAGAAGCCGAGCAGGCCCTTCGGCGCCTCGCCCTCGAAATACACCTCGCCGGCCGGCATCTGCGGGCCCTCGGTCACGATCATGAAGTTGTTGATCAGCTCCTCCATCGAGGTGAGCACCTTGTCCTTGGGCGGAGCAAAAATGCGGCGGGCGTCCTTCGCATACCAGTCGCCGGCGGGAAACTTGGCGATGCACTGCTGGATGATGCGGATGTACTGCTTCATTTCCTCGCCGCGGCAGAGGTAACGGTCGTAACAGTCGCCCTTCGAGCCGACGGGGACATCGAACTGGTATTGCTCGTAGCCCCAGTAGGGGCGGTCCTTGCGGAGATCGTTCGGCACGCCGCAGCCGCGGAGGTTCGGACCGCTCAGGCCGTAGCTGATGGCGTCGGCCTTGGAGATGACGCCGATGTCCACGGTGCGGTCGAGGAAGATCTTGTTGCGCGAGAGCAGGCCGAGCACCTCGTCGAGGATCGGCAGGAACTGCTTGCAGAACGCGTCCACCTCCTCGAGCCAGCCCGGGGGCAGGTCGCGCGACACGCCGCCGATGCGGCTGTAGCTGGTGGTGAAGCGCGCGCCGGTGAGCTTCTCGAACAGCTTGTAGAGCTTCTCGCGCTCCTCGAAGGTATACATGAACACCGTCCAGGCGCCGACATCGATGCCGTAGGCACCGAGGCCCATGAGGTGCGCGGAGACGCGGGCCATCTCGGAGGTGAGCACGCGGATCGCGTTGACGCGGTCCGGCACCTTCAGACCGGCGAGCTGTTCAACAGCGTGGGCGTAGATGGCGTTGTTGGCGAGAGGCGCGAGGTAATCCAACCGGTCCGTGTAAGGCACGAACTGGTTGTAGGTCATGTTCTCGGCGATCTTCTCGTCGCCGCGGTGCAGATAGCCGACGATCGGGTCGGCCTTGGTCACCGTCTCGCCGTCGAGTTCGAACTGCACGCGCAGCACGCCGTGGGTGGACGGGTGTGACGGTCCCATCGAGAGCGACATCTTCTCGGGCTCGAACTCCTTGGGCAGGTTCGCATTCGCGGCCTTCGCGGCGGCATCGGGGAAGGAAAAGTCGGTGGCCATCGGTTATTCGGGCTTCTCGTTGTGCTCGTTCCACGCCTCGTCCTTGGCGCGGGGCTCGGCCTCGCTCATGGGCTCGCCCGGGGTGGCGACGAAGGGACCGCCGGCCATCGGGGCGGAGATGACACCTTCCTTGAGTTCGGCGGCGATTTCAGGATCGGAAATTTCGGTCGGCAGGCCCGCGAGCGGGAATTCCTTGCGGAGCGGGTGATAGGGATAGCCGTCCCACATCAGGATGCGGCGCAGGTCGGGGTGGCCGGTGAACTTGATGCCGAGCAGGTCGTAGGTCTCGCGCTCGTGCCAGTCGGCACCGGCCCAGAGACCCGAGGCGGTCGGCATGGATGGCTCGGTGTCGCTGGCGCAGTTCGCGGCGACGCGCACGTAGGTGTGCTTCGTGCCCGAATAAAGGTGCCACACGACGGTGAAACGGGGCGACTGCTCGGCGCTCCAGTCCACGGCGGTCACGTCCATCAGGAAATCGTAGCCCTGCCTGTCGCGCAGCCACTGCAGCACGGCGATGGCCTCGGTCGCGGGCACGTTGAAGGCCGGGCAATCGGCGCTGGCCCGGGGCGCGGCCGAGGGAAATTGGCTGGAAACGGCGGTCGTGATCTCGACGTCGGTAGTCATGCGCTGGTTCGGCGGGGAGTTCAGGCGCTGAGCAGCTTCGAGAGCGAACGCTCTTTCTTCACCTTGTCCTGAAGCTTCAGGAGAGCATCGAGCAGGGCCTCGGGACGCGGCGGGCAGCCGCTGACATAGACGTCCACCGGCACGATGCGGTCCACGCCTTGCAGCGTCGCGTAGCTGCGATACATGCCGCCCGAGCTGGCACAGGCGCCCATCGCGATGACCCACTTCGGCGCGGCCATCTGGTCGTAGATGCGGCGGACAATCGGGGCCATCTTGTAGGTCACGGTGCCGGCCACGATCATGCAATCGGCCTGACGCGGGGAGAAGCGCATGACCTCGGCGCCGAAGCGCGCGATGTCGTAACGGCTGGACGCGGCGGCCATGAGCTCGATCGCGCAACAGGCCAGACCCATCGGCATGGGCCACATGGAGTTGTTGCGCAGCCAGTTGATCGCGGCATCCGCCTTGGTGACGAATAATTCGCCCTCGATCTTGCTGTTGTAAGTTAGCTCCGGTGCGTCGGTGGCCATGTGGTAAAAAATGCAACGCACCCTACCACCCCACCCACCCCCGGCAAGGAGGATTTGTTTGCGCCACGTGTATTAGTTCTGGACGAGCGACGGAGAAATATTTCTGCCAACCGACAGACGGTGCACCCTTCCGGGTCTTGCAGCGCAAACGGCAGAACCCATGATTCCGCGCATGAGCCGCCAGCCCTTTCGTGCAACCCGTGACTCTCTCCGACTGACGGGTATCTTCCTTTTCGCCGTCGCCTTGGAGGCCCAAGCCCCTGCGTCCGCCGATGCGCCCGTAAACTATGACGCAGATGCAAACGCGCTGATCCTCGCCCGCCGTTATCTCGAAGGCGGCGACGGCTCGCGCGCTGCATTGTTGGAGGCTTTGCAGCACATGGGCTGGGGCGTGCGCAACGCCCAAGGCGTCGTGCTCAAGGCCCCGCCCGCCGGGGCCGACACCGGTCTGGCCATGCGCGATTACGAACTGGAGGAATTGCTCTGGAACCCGGCGGAGCAACCGACCATCCGGCTGATCTCGGTCGCCCAGGCGCTCGCCGTGCCCTTCGAAGACGCCGACCCCGAGGAACTCGCGCAGGACCTCGTGGACACGATCCGCAAAAGCGCCGAGAGCGGGCAACCGCAGCAGCGTTTCTGGAGCCGCTTCATTATCGCCCTCGGTCGGGTCAGCCCCGCCAACTACGACCTCGGCATGCCGGCCCCTGCGGCCATCATTCCGCCCGATCCGGCGCAATTGAAACGGCTCGAAACGGAAGCGCTTACCAACCCGTTCGCGCTGCTCAAGGCCTCCCAACCCACCCCGGTGTGGGCCGACGATGATCCCGTGCTCGCCCCCTCGCCCCGACCCGTGCGAGACGACGACGAAACCCGGCCCGACGCCGCCGAGCGCGACCAGAAACGGATGAACGAAATTTCCGACGAGATGCAGAAGCTGCTTGAAGACCACAGCAATCCGGACCCCAAGCGCCAGCAGGCGGCCCAAGACAAGATGGCCAAGCTCACCGCCGAGATGACCGCCATTTCCACGCGCCAGCAGGCCGCCGCCATGCAGCAGATGAACTCCGCCATGAAAAAGTTCAAAGCCATGGCGGACGACGAGGATGAAGAAGAGTCCGGTGACGAGGAATCCGACGGAAGCAAAGACGACGGCCCGCGCTTCGTGGCCGAGTGGCGCGACCAGCCGCTCTCGCTGCTGCAAGTCGCGCTTATCAGCCGCGTGCTCGCCGCCGATGTCCGTCAAGCCGCCATGCGTGGAGCCCACCCTTCCGGGCAGGCGTCGCTGGCTTGGCCGCGCCTCCCGCTCGCCGCCCTCCGCATGGCTCAGGCCGGCGGACCACCGACCTCGTTCAGCGGACAGTTTTCCGGCGCCGCCGGCGACCTCTGGGCCACGGGATGGGGCGCCTACACCGGCGAGGTGCTCGAACACCACCTGCCGAACAACAAGTTCAGCAAGGGCGTGGGCATCGCCAACACCATCATCGCGTGGTTCAAAACCATCATGACCGTCGCGCGGCAGAAAATCACCATCGAGGTGGAGAACGCGCCGCTCGTGCGCACGAAGACGCGCTCACCGGGCCAGCAGCGCACCGCGCGCGCCAAGGTCGAGATCGACTTCCCCAAGAGCGACGTGCTCAAGGCCATCCGCGCGGCCGGCAACCTCACCACCATCGACCTGCAGATGCCCGACGGCGGACCAGTGAGCGGCGCCAGGGTCGTGTGGCGCCTGCCCGAGGGCAGCTACAACGGCAAATACCAGACCGCCAACGGCGGTTCGCAATACCGTCCCGACCTGGCCGTCGTGCAGTTCGCGCAGGCCGGCGGCCCGGCCGCCTACATTTCCTACACCAACGATGACGGCGAGGCCACCATCACGCTCGAGGGCGTGCCGCAGCGCCGTCTGCTCCCGCCGACCGTGCGCCCCTACCCGCGCCGTGCCGCCGTCGCCGTCGAAGTCACCATCAAGGTCGGCAATCTCACGCAGGACCTCAACGACGCCATCAGCACCGCCATGGGCGGCCCCATCGCCGGCGGCCTGAGCTTCATCGCCGACATGGTGCTGCGCACCTCGTTCTTTTTCCAGAAGAGCAAGGTCTTCGAGGTCACCGACTGGAAAGAACCGGCCTGGGAAGGCCGGTTTGAGATCACCGTGAAAGGCTCCGGCTCGAAGCACGAAAAGGGCGAAAAGGGCGGCCCCGATCAGGACAACACCTGGTCTCTGGACCGCTATATGGAAGGCCGCCTGCATACGCCCGACTGGGAGGAGGAAAACGAGGAGGACAAGGAATATGCCAACGACGGCCGCCACAAACTCGAGGTGCACGGCGACTCGCGCTACTTCCGGCTGAATGATTCTTCCAGCTCCAAGAGTCGCAACAGCCACAACCGCTACGAGGCCATTGGCCCGATGCAGATCCAGCCGCCGGGCCGCAACCAGCTCGAACTCCACTCGCGTGCCGAACCCAGTGGCAGCGCCGAACTCATCTTCAACGGCGGGATGATGCAGCTCGAACTGCGCCCCTTCTTCGGCGCGGAATGCATCGTCGGCCGCTCCGAGCAGGGCCGCGGCCGCAACTGGAGCAAGGCCGGTCCCGAATACCTCAGCCTGCTCGGCGGCGTCTATCCCGAGCATTTCACCATCATCGAACCCAACGACGGCAGCAGCGAGGTCATCGAAGGCACCAAGACTTTCGATTACTACAACGGCAGCCTGCCCTACGTGCCGGGCTTCGACGTGGTCGTCACGGTGAAGTATCAGCTCTGGAAGAATGGCCCGCCCCCCAAGAACAAGGCGCGCTGAGCCGAGCACCCGGGATGTGGAAATCCCGCCGGACCAACCCCGGCGTCTCCGGCTCGTCCTCGGCACATTCGGCGTGATGCTCGGCGTGCTCGTTGCAGGCCTCGGTTATCAGCAGCTTTGCCGCTCAACCGATTACGCGGCCCGCGAGCAACGGCAGAACCAGCGTCGCCTCGCCCTGCCCGCTCCGCGCGGGGTCATCTACGACCGCGAACACCGCCTGCTCGCCGGCAACCGCCCACGCACGGATGCGGTGATCAATCTCGGGAAATTACGCACCGGTTTGCATCCCGAGCCCGGGGTCTCCGCCGACAGTGCACGCCTCGCCGCAGCGCAACGCCAGCTCGACCACCTCAACGCGATTACGGGTCGTCAGGACACCGTGGACTCCGCGCGACTCGAGCGCGCCCATGCCCATGACCGCCTGACTCCTTTCGTGCTGGCGAAGGATTTGAGCGAAGCAGAAGCCGACCGGCTGGCCGGCGGTCTGACGGCCTCCGATCCGGTGCGGCTGCAACGTAGCCATCAACGCTGGTATCCGCACGGTGCGGCAGCCGTCCACACGCTGGGCCGGGTCCGCCGCGACCATCCTGAGTCCGAAACCGTGAGCGGCATCGGCGGCGTCGAACAGCAACACGACGCAACCTTGCGTGGCCAGGCCGGCGCAGCGACCGGGCAGGTGGACGCCTGGGGATTCGCCACCGGTCCCGGCACGGTGACGCTTGAGCCCGTGGCCGGCGTTGACGTCACACTGAGTCTCGACCTCGATCTGCAACGCGTCGCCGGACACGCGCTGGCTGCATCGGCTGCCCCGCGCGGCTCCGTCGCCGTCATCGCCGTGGAAACCGGCGAGGTGCTCGCGCTAGCCAGCAAACCCGGCTACGATTTGAACGAAGCCTCGCCCGCCCTCTCCGTCGCGACCAAACAGCGTATCGACGCCGAGGGCGGCTGGTTCAACCGCGCCACGCAGGGCCTCTATCCACCCGGTTCGGTGTTCAAGATCTTCACCGCCCTCGCCGGCCTGCGCGGCGGCACGCTGAACTCCGACACCACCCTGGCCTGCCCCGGATACCACGAACTGGGCGGACACCGCCTGCCCTGCCACAACGCAGCTGGTCACGGCTCCCTCCGCCTGCGCGATGCGCTCGCACAGAGCTGCAACGTCTTCGCCTACCAAACCGGCCTCGCCGCCGGTCCCGAAGCCCTCGCCGCCGAAGCCCGACGCTTCCACCTGCACGAGCCCACCGGCCTAGACCTGCCCGCCGAGGCCTCCCGCATGCTCGTGCCCGACCCCGCTTGGAAGAAACAAGCCGGCCACGGCCCGTGGACACCCGGCGACACCGCCAATCTCGCCATCGGCCAAGGTTTCCTGCGCTGCACGCCGCTCCAACTCGCCTGCGCGGTAGCCTCGCTCGCCCGACGCGTAACGCTCACCGTGCCAACTCTACTCCGCTCGCCCGGCCGTCGCCCCAGTGGCGACCGCCCGCCCGAAGCGCTTGGGTTATCCGATGAAAACTATGCCGCGCTCGTCGCCGGCCTGCGCGCCGTGGTGGAGAGCGGCATTGGTCGCGACGCCCAGGTGCCCGGCATCAGCATCGCCGGCAAAACCGGCACCGCGCAGGTCACACGCCCGGAAGGCACCTTCAACATCGCCTGGTTCGTCGCCTTCGCCCCCGTCGAAAATCCCCGGATCGCCCTCGCCGTCGCCCTGGAAGGCGACCGCCAGAACGAAGAATTCGCCGGCGCCGCCCACGCCGCCCCGATCGTGCGGGAAATCATCGGGGGCTACCTTGATAAGCAAAGTCAGTCGCGGTAAATACGACCCGTGGCGGAGAGGGGGATTCGAACCCCCGAAAGGGTAGTTCTGAACCCGTTGACGGCGAAATATCTGGGGAAAGTGCCGAAAAGGCATCTTCCCCTATAGCTTCCCAAATTCCCGGGAAGCTCAGTCCAGAACTGGCCGAACTTGCCCGCACTTGGGCAACGCTACCCGACGCAATACGCACGGCGATTTTGACGCTCGTCCGTGCCGCGAAAGGTAGCGATGCAAGCCGGACCCTCGAATGATTCGGGGGCTGGGGTGGAGTCCACCCCAGTAAGCCGGGACACGGAAGTGCCCGGCGTAGCCCTCGCCAGTTCCTCCGACCGGAAGCCGGTCGGGCGGGATGCGCCGTCCGCGGGCTCCCAGCCTGTTCCGGCTCCGCCCAGCCCCACCCCGTCAACAGCCCAAAGGACTCCCGAGGATCACCATGCCGCCCGCTCTCGCTGGTTGGCGGAGTTCACGGAAAGTGCGCCACATTCGACCACGGGAACGGGCGAGCAGGCAGCCGGATGCGGGCGCGAAGCGCCCGCG
>JAUPWC010000471.1 GCA_030916665.1 Verrucomicrobiota bacterium | reverse complement strand
TGCCCCGGGGCACGGGTGTTGTCATCCGCCGCGTCGCCGAGGGCAGCCCCGCGGCCAGTCTGCTCCAGGAGCACGACATCCTCACCAAGCTCGACGACCAGATCCTCGTGAACATGGCGCAACTCACCGTGCTCGTGCGCAACCACAAGGCGGGCGACGAGGTGAAGCTCACCTACATCCGCGGCGGCAAGGAAAGCACCGCCAAGGCCAAGCTCGGCGAGCGCGAGGTGCCCAAGCTCGCTTGGGAGCAGGGCGTCCCGGGCGGCCGGGTGATGCAGTTCTTCGGCAACGCGGAACACGGCGCGGGTGGCGCGGGCTTCGGTTTCTCCCACGCGCTGCCGGCCACCCCCGGCGTGCCGGTGATGCCGCCCGGTGAGGCCGGCGACGTCATGCGCGTCATCGGCGGCGACCGCATGAACTGGTTTGCCCAGCCGCGCGTGCATGTGCTGCGCCGCCACGGCGGGGCCGGTTCGACCATCCTCGACCTGACCGCGGGCAATTTTGTGTTCTCCGACGACGCCGGTTCGGTCGAGGTCAACGCGACCGCCGGCAAACGCGAGCTGACCGTGAAGGACAAGGCCGGCAAGGTCACCTTCCAGGGCCCGATCAACACGCCCGAGGAGCACGCCAAGCTGCCCGCGGAGGTGAAGGCGCGCATCGACGCCATCGGCGGCGCCGAATTCGGCGAGGAGCCTGGCGAAATCAACATCGAGACCAAGGTCTTCAATCCCGCGCGCAAGGTCCGCCTCCAGCTGCCGGACGGCGAGGACGCGCTCGAGACCGAGCCCGGCATGCGCACGCTCTAAAAATTTCTGGCGCGGTCACCCGCGCCGGTGTGTGTGCGAAAAAAACATCGGGGTCGCGCGATGTGTGCGCGGCCCCGATTTTTTAACTCAGGCCAGGGGCGGCGGCGTGGTCGAAGCCGTCCGACGGACAAAGGCCGCGACGACCAGGGCGACGAGGAAGCACAGAATGAAGCCGAAGATCAGCGCGAAGATGCCCTGCGCAATCGGGCCGGTCATCATGCGGACCATGCCCTCGGCCTGTTCGATCTGGGCCGCGGGCATACCCTGGGCCTCCATCTTGGCGAGTTCGCCCTGCACAACCAGATCGCGAAAATCCGGATTGATGAAAGCCATGTAGATGACGTGTGAGAGGGCGCCGAAGAGCGAGCCCCAGAGCGCGATCAGCGTGCCGGCGCCCAGCGCGCGGCCGTAGCCAAAGGCTTCCTGCGCGGGTGTCTCGTCGCGCCGGGCCCTGATGCCGAGGAAGAGGCAGACGATCCAGATGAGCAGTCCGGCCGCGAAGCTGATCGTCTGGGCGGTTTGGAGTTTCTCGACCGAGTCGTGGAACCCGAGAAAATAAAGGGCGTAGGTGAGCAGGGTGGCGACGAGCGCCATGATGAAGCCGTAGAACAGGGTGGTTTTCATAGGGTGTGCGGGGTGGTGGATAGGGCCGCCCGGTGATAAGGCCGAGCTGCGTGGAGACGAACGGACCTATTGGCGGATGGACGGCGTCAGCTGTTGTCGCCGTCGAGCACGCGGCCGAGGCCGCCGAGCAGGGAGCCTTCCTCGCGGCCGCCGCGGCCGGTCTGGGGCGCCGCCGCCACGATGCGGCCGGCCAGGCGGGAGAAGGGCAGGGACTGCAGCCAGATCTTTCCGGGGCCGCGCAGCGTGGCGAAGAACAGGCCCTCGCCGCCGAACAGCGCCGACTTGATGCCGCCGACGAGCTGGATGTCGTAGTCCACGCTGGGCTGGAAGCCCACGATGCAGCCCGTGTCCACGCGGATCGTTTCACCGGGGTTGAGCGTGCGTTCCATGAGCGTGCCGCCGGCGTGGACGAAGGCCCAGCCGTCGCCCGTGAGGCGCTGCATGATGAACCCCTCGCCGCCGAACAGGCCCGCGCCGAGGCGCTTCTGGAAGGCGATGCTGATGCTTACGCCCTTGGCGGCACAGAGGAAGGAGTCCTTCTGCGTGATGAGTTCGCCGCCGAGGTTGGACAGATGCACGGGGATGATCTTGCCGGGGTAGGGCGCGCCGAACGCGACCTTCTTCTTCCCCATGCCCTGGTTCTGAAACACGGTCATGAAGAGCGATTCGCCCGTGAGCAGGCGTTTGCCGGCGCCGAGCAGCGCGCCCATGAAACCGGAACTCTTCTGCGAGCCGTCGCCGAAGATCGTCTCCATGGCGATGCTGTCGTCCATATACATCATGCCGCCCGCCTCGGCTACGACGGCCTCCTGTGGGTCGAGTTCAACCTCGACGAACTGCATGTCGTCGCCGTGGATCTTGTAGTCAATTTCGTGCATTGCGTTCATAAGTGGGGAAAGGACCCGCATCATCGCAGGAAAGTCGCGGCGGTTCAGCAGGAATTATCGGGTTTGAGTGTAACGATGGTCGCGCCCCAGCCGCCGCTGGTCTCGTCGCCGGTGGCGAAACCCGCCACGCTGGGCATCTGCCGCAGGCGCGCCTGCACCGTCGTGCGCAGCGTGCCGGTGCCTTTGCCGTGGATCACGCGCACACGGAGGATGCCGCGGCGTCGGCATTCGGCGAGGTAGTCGTCCAGCAGCGCCGCGACCTCGGCGGGCCGGAACGTGTGCAGGTCGAGCTCGCCCGTGATGGGAATGGCAACCGGTTCGTCGGAGTCGTCGGCGGGCACGCTGTCATCGTTGCCGTCCGTCCGACGCAGGCGACAAAAAAGCCGCCCCTCCCCAGGGGCGGCTTTTGCACACACACTAATGCACGGACAAAGGAACGGGGCGGCCGTCTCAGGATTTCGCGTGGGCCTTGGCCGCCGGAGCGGCGGCGTGGGTCACCCGGATGGCCGACTCGGCGCGGGAGGAGATCAGGTTCAGGTCCGGCTTGAGAGCCTGGCGGACCTCCGACTGGCGGATGAAGTCTTTGAGCTGGGAGTTGACCTTCTGCTCGGCCGGCCCGAAGCGCGGCGCGGTGACGACGTAGGTCGGGAGCACGAGGATTGCGGAATCGGTGGCGGTCGAAGCGGCGCTGGCGATGGTGCTGAGCCCCGCGAGGGTGGCGATGATGAGGAAATTCTTTTTCATGGCGGATATTGGTTCTGTCCTCACTACACGCACCCGATGTGCCAAGTTGCAGCCGCGCGCGTAAGTGCGCGGCGATGAGGCAGAAGAATTTTTCTCCGGTGTTTCGCGCCGCTTCCGGAGTTTCTCCGGTGGCACGAACTCGAAATCCGGCGTTCCCGGCAATGGGACGGAAACGCGGGTCACCATGACCATGACCTTCGGAGACGACGGGAAGCTCGTCTTGGCGGGCGGAAAACCTATTCCTTGGCACAACCCTTTCCCATGCTCTCCCTCGAAAACATCACCAAGCGCTACGGCGCGCTCACGGCACTCGACGGCGTTTCGCTGCGGATCGAAGCCGGCGAATTCTTCGGCCTGCTCGGCCCCAACGGCGCCGGCAAGTCCACGCTCATGTCGCTGGTCGCCGGTTTGCGCGCTCCCGATGCCGGCGGTCTCACCCTGAACGGTCATCCGCTCACGGCCGACGATCCGTCGGCGCGGCTGGCGCTGGGCCTCGTGCCGCAGCACATCGCGCTCTACCCGAAACTCAGCGCGGAGCAGAACCTCCGCGTGTTCGGCCAGCTCTACGGACTCGGCGGGGCCACGTTGCGCGAGCGCATCGACGAGGGGCTTGAAGCCATGCAGCTTGCCGATCGCCGGCGCGACAAAGTGCAGACCTTCTCGGGCGGCATGCAGCGCCGCCTGAACATCATCGCCTCGCTCCTGCACCGACCGAAGCTGCTGCTCTGCGACGAGCCGACCGTCGGCGTGGACCCGCAGTCGCGCAACGCGATCTTCGAGTTTCTGGAGCGGCTGAACCGGGAGGGCCTGACGGTCATCTACTCCACGCACTACATGGAGGAGGCCACGCGCCTCTGCTCGCGCATCGGCATCATCGACCATGGCAAAATCCACGCACTCGGCACGCTCGACGAACTGCTGCTCAAGCTGCCGTTCGAGGAGGAAATCCGTTTCCCCGCCGATGGCGGCACGGCGGCGCTGGTGGCGCAGCTCGGCGCGCAGGGCACGGTTGAGAAGACCGAGGATTCCTACCGTTTCCGGCCGCACGCGGGCGTGAAGCTCTCGCAGTTCTACACTCTCACCGAGTCACTTGGCCTGCCGGCCCGCCTGTTCACCAGCCAGCGACCGACGCTGGAGGCGCTCTTTCTCCACCTCACCGGCCGCACGCTCCGCGAATAAACCCTCCCGCCATGCGCACCATCCTCGTTCTCGTCCGCAAGGACTTCACCACGTTCTTCCGCAACAAGGCGGCGGTCTCGCTGACCTTCATCGTGCCCTTCGCCCTCATCTGGATCTTCGGCGGGGTCTTCGGCATCAACCGCAAGGACACCGGTCCGAGCGGCATCCCGCTCGCGGTGGTCAACGCCAGCGACAACCCGGCGGCGGCGAAACTCCTCGCGGCCTTGCAGGCCGAACCCGCCTTCAAGGTGATCACCACGACCACGGCGGCCGACAAGTCGTCCCGCTCCCTGCGCGAGGAGGATCTCGCGCCGCTGATGCGCGACAACAAGTTCCGGTTCGCGCTCGTGATCCCGGCCGACGTGGTCAGCGAGCAGGAGTTTGGCCTGCACCTGAAAATCTACAGCAACCCGCGCAACGAGATCGAGACGCAGATGGTCAACGGCATCCTCCAGAAGACGATCTTCGCCAATGTGCCGCAGCTGCTCGGCCAGTCGCTTTTGGCGCGCGGCCGGGCGTTCATCGGCCCCGACCGCCAGAATTCGTTCAACCGCGGGCTCGCGGACAACATCGCACGCAGCTTCGGCGGCAGCGCGGACGAAATTCTCAAGGACCTCGAGAGCGGCAACTTCGGCTTCGGTGAGCGGGAAGGGAGCTCCGCGGGCGCGAACGCCGCCGGAGAGTCGCTGTTCACGCAAGCGGTGCACATCGAGTCGGTGCAGGTGGCCGGGCAGGACGTGACGTCGCCGGCCGCCACGCGCATCGTGGGCGGCTGGGCGATGCAATTCCTGCTATTCGCCCTGAGCGGCGCGGCCACCGCGCTGTTCTACGAACGCGACCACGGTATTTTTCACCGCATCCTCGCCGGCCCGGTCGGTCGGTCGCAGATCCTGTGGAGCAAGTTCCTCTTCGGCGTGAGCGTCGGGGTGTTGCAGCTGACCGTGCTCTTCGTCGGCGGGCGCATGCTCTACGGGATCGATGTGGAGAACCACATCGGGATGCTCCTGCTGATGTGCGTCTTCGCGGCGTCGGCCTGCACGGCCTTCGGCATGCTGATCGCGTCGCTGACTTCGTCGCCCGAGGCGGCCAGCGGGTTGGCGACCTTTGTGATTCTCGTGATGTGCGCGGTGGGCGGCGCGTGGTTTCCCGTCACCTTCATGCCGGAGTTCTTCCAGCAGCTGAGCAAGCTGACGCTCGTCTATTGGGCGATGGAAGGCTTCGCGCAGGTGCTCTGGGCCAATGCGTCTTTCGTCGAACTCCTGCCGACGCTGGGCATTCTCGGCGGCATTGCGCTCGCGGTGATGGGCATCGCCGTATGGCGCTTCAATCGCGGCAATATCTTCGGATGAAGACCGGTGGCTTTGTGGCGGCGGACTTGACCGCCGACCACGGAACCGGCGCGCAGAGAGCGCCGCTCCAGCAAACATCTCCTCACTCCGCCGTCGGCGGCGGGGAGGCGGGGCTCGGGGGCGTGTAGGGCTTGGGCGCGTCGCCCTGGCCGACGGTGCCGACGGGTCGAGGCGACGGCGGGGATGGCGGTTCGGCCATGGCCTTGCGGACTTCCTGCTCGACGCCGCTGGTGGCCTTCTTGAACTCCCGCATGGCGCGTCCGAAGCCGCGGGCCAGATCGGGCAGCCGGTCGGCGCCGAACAGCAGCAGGATCACGAACATGATCATCAGCAGTTCGGGACCGCCGATGCCCTCGATGAAGGCGTAGGGAAGATGTGACAGGCCGGGCATTGCTCAGGAACGTGGGGATAATCCCGGCGAAATCAACCGAGGGAAATCTCCACGTAAAACTTCTGTGTCTGGCCCGGGGCGACGTGGTGCAGGCCGACCTTGGTCTCGGGCGCGTTGGGCGGCCCCATCCAGGGTTCCACGCAGTAGAACGGCGATTTCTCGTCCTGCGTCCAGGTGACGACGGCGAAGTCCTTGGCGCTGCTGCCGGCCATGCTGGTGCGGAAGAACAGGCGGTTGCCCGTGCCGGCCTCGGTCACGGCAAACACCTCGCGCTTCAGCCCGGTGTGGATGAGGTCCACGAGCGCGGGGTTGTCGAGGGTCTCGCGGGCGTTCACGCGCGGACCGGGGACCAGCTGGCCTTTGTCGTCGCGCTGCAGGTGCTTGGTGGCGGTGGTCTCCAGCATGTAGTCGCGGCGCGTGCGTCCTGCGGTCCAAGGCAGGGTGAAGTAGAAATGATGCCCCGCCGACCACGGGATGGGGGTGCGGCCGTGGTTGGTGAGTTGCAGCTCCACGAACAGCGCGAGCGGGTCGAAGCGGTAGCTCACGACGAATTCGTAGTCGTAGGGGTAGGCGGCCTTTGCCGCCTCGTCGGGTATGAACTGGGCGGAGAAGCCGCCCTCGTCGAGGCGCGTGAGGTGGAACTTTCCCTGCCGGGCGAGGCCGTGCATCGGCATCGGGCGCTGCACGCCGTCTTCCGCCCGCCACTGGTGGATCGTGCCGCGGTCGTAGGTGCGACCGTTGAAGGGGAAGAGGATCGGGTTGCCGCCGCGGACGCTGGCGATGTTGTCGAGGTTCTCGACCTCGGGCCAGTAGATGATGTCGCGCACGCTGCCGTCGCCGAGAGTGACGTTCCAGTTCATGAGCCGCGCGCCTTTTTCCGGCAGCGCCAAGAAGGACGAGGTGCCGACCTGCCACTTGAAAATCGTGTGCCCGAGATACGGGATGCGTTCCATGGCCTGTTGGTAAAACGAATTGCGCGGCACGTTCCAACCCAAAGTCAGACAATTTATACACAACGCGGCGGTTCAGGCGGAAATAATTCGGGGAATTGTAAGTTGGCGACGCTTGCTTGGCGGCGGGCGGGCTGTAGCATGCCGGTGATGTTGAAGCGCGCCCTGATGCTTTTCCCCCTGCTGGCCGCAGCCCTGACCGCCGTCGCCCAAGAGGCGGTTGCGCCCGCGTCAGTGCCGAAGAACCCGGTCGTAGCGCCGCAGCCGGCAGTAGCCGGTCCGACGCGGGTCTATGTCATTCCGATCAAGGACACCATCAGCACGCCCACGGTCTATATCCTGCGCCGCGGCCTCAAGGAAGCCATCGAGCGCAAGGCCGACTTCGTGCTGCTCAACATGGATACGCCCGGTGGCGAAGGTGCCGCCATGCTGGAGATCATGGAGGCGCTGGACAAGTTTCCCGGCAAAACGATCACCTACGTGAACCGCGAGGCCATCTCGGCCGGCGCCATCATCGCGTCCGTGAGCGACGAAATTTATTTTGCGCCCAAGGGCATCATGGGCGCTGCGGATGTGGTCAAGGGCACCGGCGAGGACCTGCCCGAGGCGCTGAAGCGAAAACTCGACAGCTACCTGGGCGCCAAGATCGAGGCCTACTCCCAGCATGCCCCGCGGCGGGCCGACGTCATCAAGGCGATGCGGGTGCCGGATTTTGAGCTGAAGCTCGACGACAAGGTCATCAAGGCCAAGGGCGAGCTGCTCACGCTGACGGCGGAGAAGGC
>JAUPWC010000470.1 GCA_030916665.1 Verrucomicrobiota bacterium | reverse complement strand
TCGACCTGGTGGATTTTGGCGGCGGGCTCGGCAGCGGCTGGCGACAGCACAAGGCCGCGCTGGCCGACTTGCGGCAGGTGCGCTGGCGCGTGGTGGAGCTTCCGGAGGTGGTGACGGTGGGAACGCGCGATTTTGCCGACGCGGTCCTCAGCTTTCATGAATCGCTGGAAGCGGCCGTGGGGGTGGGCCGGCCCGACGCGATCCTGTTGTCCAGCGTGCTGCCCTACCTGGAGCACCCGCAGGAACCGCTGGCGTGGGCCGCCGGTCAGGGCTTCGTCGATGTGATCGTGGATCGCACGCCGTTTGTCATCAGCGGCGCTGAGCGGATCACGGTCCAGCACACCCCGCCGGCTCTCGGCGGCGGCAGTCATCCCTGTCGGATCTTTTCGCGGACTTCGTTTTTCGGCGCCTGGAGCCAAAATTACGAACGGGTCGCGGAGTGGACCGTGCCCTTCGACCGGATCGACCCGTCGGTCGAGCATCGGGGCTTTCATTTCCGTCGTCGCTCGGATGACAACCGGAGGACGGAACCGTGAGCGGCACGTTGCGGCTTCGGTTGCGCGCCTGGAAGGAGCGCCAGCTTTATGTCCCGGACGCCGTCGGGATGCTCGTGAACCCGTTCTATTTTGCGCGCCGTGCCTTGGTCCGGGGACTGGCGGAATTTTTTCCGCGGCTGACCGGGGAGGTGCTTGACGTGGGGTGCGGCACCAGGCCCTACCGACGGTTCATCCCCGCCGTGCGCTATGTCGGCATGGAACTCGATACGCCGCGGGCCCGGGCCAGTTTCCACGCGGAAGTCTACTATGATGGCCGGACCTTCCCGTTCGCCGATGGCAGTTTCGACGGAGTGCTCTGCTCGCAGGTCTTTGAGCATGTGTTCACCCCGGGTCCGTTCCTGGACGAAATCTACCGCGTGCTGCGGCCCGGCGGTTGTCTGGTGCTGACGGTGCCCTTCGTGTGGGACGAGCACGAGCAGCCGGCGGATTACGCGCGCTACAGCTCCTTCGGGTTGCGGGCGCAGTTGGAGCGGGCTGGTTTCGAGGTGGAAATGCATCGGAAAACCCTCGGTGATGCCCGGGTGCTCTTCCAGTTGTTCAACGCGTATCTCTACAAGGTCACCCTGACCCGCAGCCCGCGGTTCAATCTGCTGCTGACCGTGCTGCTGATGGCGCCGGTCAATCTGCTGGGGTGCTGCCTGGGGTGGATACTCCCGGCCAACCCGGACCTGTATCTCGACAACATCGTGCAGGCGCGGAAGCGCGCGGGCACCGGACCGGGCTGAGCATGCACCGTTTCTGCACCTACTGCGACAAGGGGTATGCGGCGCGCCTGCTGTGCTTGCATGCCTCGTTGCGCGCGCAGGGCGAGGCCTTCGTGCTGTATGTGCTG
Source organism: Verrucomicrobiota bacterium (assembly GCA_030916665.1). Taxonomy (GTDB): domain Bacteria; phylum Verrucomicrobiota; class Verrucomicrobiia; order Opitutales; family Opitutaceae; genus Lacunisphaera. The sequence continues at coordinate 2,527 of JAUPWC010000470.1, read as the reverse complement.
TGTCTGGACGCCCCGACCGAAGCAGCCGTGCGGGCGGAGGGCGCCCCGAGTCTGGTGGCGATCCCCTGGCGGGAAGTCCTGGAAGCGGACCCGGCGTATGCCGCCGTGAGGGCGCAGCGCAGTCCGGTCGAGTTCATCTTCACGACCACCCCGGTGCTGGTGCGTCACTGTCTGGCGCGGGACGCGGCGGCCGACTCCGTGACCTATCTGGATGCGGACCTGTATTTCTTCGGACCGGCCTCGGCGGTTTTCCAACGGCAGGCCGATGCCTCGGTCGGCATCGTCCCTCATCGGTTTCCGGCGCATCTGCGGGAGCGCGAGAAATACGGACGCTTCAACGTGGCCTGGGTTTCCTTCCGCCGGGACGCCGCAGGGCTGGAAGCCTTGGGCTGGTGGCGCGAGCGCTGCCTCGAATGGTGCCACGACCGAGTGGAGGACGGACGATTTGCCGATCAGGGTTACCTCGACGAATTTCCCCGCCGCTTCGGTGGCGTGGCGATTCTAGACCATCCGGGGATCAATGCGGCTCCTTGGAACATGGCCGGCCAGATGCTTGAGCAGGTCGGTGCTGAGGTGCGGGTGAACGGCGAGCCGCTGCTGTTTTATCATTTTCAGGGAATCCGCGAACTGCGGCCCGGCTGGTTCGAGCCAGGCTTGCGGCAGTATCGGGCGCCGTTGGATCGCTCCCTTCGTGCGCTGGTTTACGAACCCTACCTGAAACAACTGGTCCGCGTGCAGGGCCGGCTGCAGCGCGAGCAGGGCATCGCGCCGAGGTTCGAACACCAGCGGCTGAATGCCGGGACTTCGTGGCGTGACCGCTGGGAGCGTTGTAAGGCCCGGTGGGTGCAGCCTTATCTCGGTCGCTGGCGCGGCCGGCTGGTCTGCGTGCGGGAGGAGACGGCATGACGCGCATTCTGGTCATCACCCCGACGCTGGGCAGCTCGCCGTGGCTGGACGAGACGATGTCGAGCGTGGCCCGTTTCCAACCGATGTGCCGCCACGTGCTGGTGACGCCGTCTGCCCAGGTGGAGGCCTTGGCGAAAAGATTCCCGGCAGCCACGGTGGTGCCCGAACCGGGCGGCGGCATGTATGCGGCGATCAACGCGGGCCTGACGGTGCCGGTCGAATGGGATGGGTTCACCTACATCAATGACGACGACCTGCTGCTGCCCCGCTTCGCGCGGGTCGTGGCCGGGCTACGGGAAAATCCAACCGGTGCGGTTTACGGCGGGGTGAAATTGATCGGCACGAAAGGGCAGCCGCTCGGTGCGATCCCCATCTCGCCTTTTCCGGCGATGAACCGGCGGCTTTACGCCCAGCGCGTCGAACCCGTTTACCAGCACGGCACTTTGTTTTCGCGCCACCTCTACGAGAAAATGGGCGGCTTCGATGACAGCTTCCGCTTCTGCGGCGACACGGAATACATGGCGCGGGCCTGCGTGGCGGGGCTGCCGTTCCGCTGCGCGACGATGCGCGCGGTGGCCGCCTTCCGTCTCCGGGCCGGCCAGCTCACGAAAAATCTGCCGGTTATGCAGGTGGAGAGCGACCGGGCGCATGCGAAACTGAGTTTGCCGGCGCCCCGCCTCACTTGGCGGCACCGCTGGGCGCGGTTGGTGTTTCGCTCGGCCAATCTGCCGGTGTATTTTGAACGCGTCCTGCGCCACGGCCCGATTACCTTCGGCCAGCTGTTGGCGCGCGGAGAATAGCGTTCAGCGATAGCTGTTTTCCCGAAAAAACGGATGGCCGGCCGGGGCGAAGGCGAGGTCCATCTGCCAGAGCGCGCCGTCGCCCGGCCGGCGCATCGGATCGGCGAGGTCGCAGCAGCGGAAGCCGCGGGCTTCGAGCCAGGCGCACAGTTCGTGGAAACGCAGGCAGCCCGGGGTGAGCGTGAAATTGTAGGCCTCGATGATGAGCAGCTCGGTCCGGCCGAGCGCCGCCGCAGCGCCTTCGAGCACTTGGATTTCGTAGCCGTGTGTGTCGAGCTTCAGCACGAAGGGACCGGCGAGTCCGCGGGCCGCCACAGCGGCATCGACGGTTTCGACCGGCACCTGGCGCGTGCCGGGTGCGCTCGTCGTCGCAACACCACTGCCGTCGAGGGCGGGATCGACACTGAAGGGGACGGTGCCCGGATGCGATCCGGCCACGGCGTGGACGATCTCGAAACCATGCCGGTCGCGCAGCCGCGCCAGCGCCTCCTGTCTCTCGGCCAGCGGCTCAAACAACAGGAACGCGGCGCGGGGGAAGTGACGCCTCGCCCGCAGCGACCAGACGCCGTCTGACGCACCGATGTCGATCACCGTGCCGGGTTGCAGGCCGCGGGCGGCGGCCCGCACCAGCAGGCCGTCCATGTCGAACGCCCGGTCTCGCCGGACCAGATGCAGGCCGGCGGCACCCAGCAGGGAGTTGGCGGCCTGTTGTAGGCGCTGGCGGATGGTTTCAGCCATGGGAGGAAAATGGGCGGACGATCCCTTTTCGCAAGAAACGGACGAAGGAGCCGAGATCCCACAGCCAGCATTGCCGGGCGGGG
>JAUPWC010000469.1 GCA_030916665.1 Verrucomicrobiota bacterium | reverse complement strand
GCCCGAGTAATCCCAGTTGTGCCGCCAATTGAGCTGGAGAAGGGCGGGCGAGTAGGGGCGCTCCGGGGCCGGCCCAAGCCAGAGGTCGTAGTTCAGTTCGGCGGGGACGGGCTCGGGTTGGTTGCGATGAGCGAGTTGGGACCAATTGGTGTGGCCGCCGCTGAAGCCGATCTTGACGCTCTGCACGCGACCGATGCGGCCGTTGCGGATGAACTCGCAGGCCGTGCGGAAGTGAACGGAGCTGCGCTGTTGCGAACCGGTTTGGAAAATGATGCCGGAGTCGGCGACGGCGCGCGCCATGCGGCGTCCCTCGTCGACGGTCAGGGTGAGCGGCTTCTGCCCGTAAACGTGCAACCCGCGCTTGATGGCGAGGAGCGCCGCCGCGCAGTGCCAGTGGTCGGGCGTGCTGATATAGACGGCGTCGAGATCCTCCCGGTCCAGCATCTCGCGAAAATCCTCATAGACGCGGCACCCCTTGAAGCTACCGGAGTCCTTCCATTCTGCGTAATGCGCCTCGACGATCTGTTGCCCGACGAGGCGTCCACCGCGCTTTTCGCCCTTGTAGCCGTAGTTCGGCAGATCGCTCACCGGGTCCGCCACCGCCACGACCTGCAGGCGGGCGTCGCCCAGGAAGGTCGGCACGCAGGCATGCGACTGGGTGCCGAAGCCGATCACGCCAAGGTTGATCCGGTCGGACGGACCCGGCCGGCGGCCGCGGGCGCGCGCCGGAGAGGCGTAGGCCGTGAACAGCGACGGCAGGATGATGAGACCGGAGGCAGCGAGGGCGGAGTTCTTCAGGAACTCACGCCGGGGGAGAGAGGACGGGGACTTCATGGGGTGCCTCAAAGTTGTCGAGCACGCCTTGCTGTCAAACGCCCATCCAGTTGAACGGTTTCAATACCGACACGTCGGAACATCTAGAATGCGGCGGAGAATTCGCGTTCTGCCAAGCTTCTCATCCATTTACACGTTATATGTCTGCAGCGGCACCGGATCGAGCACCTTGGCCTTCGGCAGCTTCGCGGCGAGTTGCTCGGCGAACCAGGCACGGGCGGGCGGGTCGCCGTGGGTGAGGACGATGGAGCGCGGGTGACAGTCCACGGCGAAGTCGAGAAGCTCCTCGCGGTCGGCATGGCCGCTGAGTTCGAAACGTTCGATCTGGCAGCGGAGCTTCACCTTCACGTTGACGGCGTCGAAGAGGATGGGGTCGTCTTTTTCCGTGGCGAGCAGGCGGCCGCCGTGGGTGTCGGGATCACAGTAGCCGACGAAGCAGATGCTGTGCTTCGGCTGGGCGGCGAGGCAGGAGGCGAGGGTGTAGGAGGGCGTGTTCTCCACCATCATGCCGGAGCTGACGACATAGATGCCCTGCTGGCCGGGCTCCTTGCCGGGCTTGAGGTCACGGGGCGTCTTGCGCACCTGGAGGTCCTTGAGGATGGTGCGGGTGAAGTGGACGGCGCCGGTCTTCTTGGCGATCTGGTCGAAGAGGTCGGCGATGTCCATGCCGAGGCCGGAGGCGAAGATGGGGGCGTCCACGAGCTTGTTGAATTTCCGGGCGTCGTGGAGGATGGCCATGATCTCCTGCATGCGGCCGAGGGCGAAGACCGGGATGAGCACCGAGCCGCCGCGCGCGATGGTGGCGTTGATGGTGTCCACCAGGCGGATCATCTCGCGCGAGCGGGTCTTCTCGGGGGCGCGCTCGGTGACGCCGCGCGTGGTCTCCATGACCAGCGTGTCGAACTTCGCCTTGGGGAACATGGCGCCGGCGAGGATGCGCTGGGTGTTGAACAGCACGTCGCCGGTGAGAAAAATGCGCCGGTTCTTGTGGTGGATCTCGACGCCGGCGGCGCCGGGGATGTGGCCGGCGGGGTGAAGGATGAACTCGATGTCGTCCTTCGCGCCGGAGAACTTCTTGGCGTGGTTGAAGGGGTGGCCGTAGAAGCGCGGGGCGACGCGGTCGATCTCCTCGTGGGTGAAGAGCGGGTAGTCGGCCGTGCCCTTTTCCTCGCGCTCGCGGACCATCACGTTGACGGAGTTGTGCAGCATGCGCTCGATTAGCATGCGGCTCGGCTGGGTCATGATCACGGGCACGTCGGGCTGGTCGCGCAGCAGCAGCGGCAGCGACCCGATGTGGTCGAGGTGGCAGTGCGTGATGATGATCAGGTCCAGCTTCACGCCCTGAAGCGGCCGGAGATTCGGCGCGGCTTGGCGGCCGGACAGCTTGGGGTTGAGGCCGCTGTCGATGACGAGGTGGAAGTCGCCGATCTGGAGGTAAAGCGAATTGGCGCCGATGCCGCCTTGGCTGTTAAGATCAATGAGCTTCATGGGGCGGTTCCAGAAATGCGCGGGAGCACGACGGGCGCAAGGGAGGAGTTGAGAAGAACGTGAAGGAAGAGGTATGAATTAAGAAGGAAGAAGGCGGGAGAACGGCGGGCCGATTTCGTAATTCCTCATTCTTGCTTCTTCCCTTTCTTTTCTCACTCCCGCGGGATCGTCATGTCGAAGGGCGGGATACGGACGTAGATGCGCTGGCCGTCCTCGTCCACGCCGTGGAAACTGCCGTGGGCGCGGGCGTCGCAGTGGCCGACATGATAGCTGTTGTAGGAAAAATGATCGCCGGGCGCGAGGGTGGGGGTCTCGCCGACGATCTTGTCTCCCTCGACGACCAACTGCGTGCCGTCGGCGTGCTCGATAATCCATTTGCGCCCCAGCAGGGTGACCGTGCGGTCCGAGTCGTTGCGGATGGTCAGGAAGTAGATGAACGCGTGCGGCTTGTCCGCCGGCAGCTGCTCCCCGCCGTGGCGATAGACGAGATTGTCCAGGTGGACCTTCAGGCCGGGCAGTTCGAGCGACGCGGGCATGGGCGAAAGTAAGAAGGAAGAATGAGGAATTAAGAAGGCAGAATTCCCCATACGGAGGCGACTGCCGATCCTTCTTAATTCGTCCTGCTTAAGTCATACTTTGGTCCGGCTTTCGGCTTGCCCGGCAATTGGGGGGGGCGCACAAAGACCGTTCCTATGGAAAAGCTCGCGCTGCTCTCGGTCAGTGACAAACGCGGTCTGGTGGACTTCGCCACGGCCCTGGTCAAACAGCATGGCTACCGCCTGCTCTCGACCGGCGGCACGGCCAAGCTGCTCGCCGGCGCCGGCCTGCCGGTGACGGAGGTGAGCGAGCACACGGGCTTCCCGGAGATGATGGAAGGCCGCGTGAAGACGCTGCACCCGAAGATCCACGGCGGCCTGCTGTGCCGGCGCGACAAGGAGGATCATCTTGCCGCCGCGAAGGAGCACGGCATCGGCCTGATCGACCTCGTGGTCGTGAACCTTTATCCCTTCGAGCAGACGGTGGCGAAGCCGCATGTGGAGTTCGAGGAAGCCATCGAGAACATCGACATCGGCGGCCCGTCCATGCTGCGCAGCGCGGCCAAGAACCACGAGAGCGTCACCGTGGTGTGCGATCCCGACGACTACGCCGCGGTTGTCACCGGTTTGGCCAATCCGGCCGGCATGGGTGCGCTGCGGCGCAAGCTCGCGCTGAAGGTCTTCCAGCGCACGGGTGCCTACGACACGGCCATCGCGAAGTATCTCGAAGGCCAGCAGGCCGAGCCCGATCTCGAGGCGCTCAGCGGATTCCCGGCGAATTACTCGCTCACGCTCAAGAAGGCCCAGAGCCTGCGCTACGGCGAGAATCCGCACCAGAAGGCCGCGCTCTACGGCACGTTCCACGACCATTTCCAGCAGCTGCAGGGCAAGGAGCTCAGCTATAACAACATTTTGGACATCACGTCGGCGACCTACCTGATCGGCGAGTTCGAGCGGCCGACCGTGGCGATCCTGAAGCACACGAACCCCTGCGGCGTCGGCAGCGCCAACTCGTTGATCGAGGCCTGGCACAAGGCTTACGCCACGGACAAACAGGCGCCCTTCGGCGGCATCATCGTCGTCAACCAGACGCTCGGCGTGGACCTCGCCGAGCAGATCAAGGACATCTTCACCGAGGTCATCATCGCGCCGCGCTTCACCGACGAGGCGCTGGCGATCTTCGCCAAGAAGAAGAACCTGCGCCTGATGATCGCGAAGGAAGGCATCGGTGCCGATGCCCTGCAGGAGGTTCGCTCCGTCGTTGGCGGCGTGCTCGTGCAGGATCGCGACCGCTCGTTGGAGAAGATGGCCGCCTGCAAGGTCGTAACCACTCGTCAGCCGACGGCCGACGAGTGGGCCTCGATGCTCTTCGGCTGGAAAGTCGGCAAGCACGTCAAGTCGAACGCCATCGTCTATTGCCGCGGCGAGCAAACGCTCGGCATCGGCGCCGGCCAGATGGCGCGCGTGGACAGCTCGCGCATCGCCGTGTGGAAAGCCGGCGAGGCCAAGCTCGACCTGAAGGGCTCGGTCGTCGCCAGCGAAGCGCTGTTCCCGTTTGCCGACGGCCTGATCGCCGCGGCCGACGCCGGTGCGACCAGCGCCATCCAGCCGGGTGGTTCGGTCCGTGACGAGGAGGTCATCCAGGCCGCCGACGAGCGCGGCCTGGCCATGGTCTTCACGGGGGTCCGACACTTCAAGCACTAGCCCGCGTCCATGCGCCTGCCCTTCATCCTCCCGTTCCTGACCGCCGCCCTGTTGCTCGGCGGCTGCTACACCGTGCCGGAGACCGGGCGCACCTCGCTCATCCTG
>JAUPWC010000468.1 GCA_030916665.1 Verrucomicrobiota bacterium | reverse complement strand
TGGCCGCTTGCTCATGCCGTCTTCGAGGATCTTGTTGACGACCATGCGCAAGAACTGGTCGCCGTAATACAGCGCCTCGATGGTCATGCGGTCGAGGCCGACGAAGCCCCCGGTTAGCCCAGCAAGACCGAGGCCCCCGCCCGAGCCATACAGCGACCCGCCCGGACCACACCCGCCGCCCATGCAGTCGGCGCGGTCGACGGCCTCGGCGGTGGCGAACGTCGGCCCCGCATCAACGCGAGTGACCGCGCCAGCGCCCGGTGAGAGACGCTGCGCGGCGGCAGAGAGTAGCGATGCGACGGCGTCAAGGATGGCCACGCCGCGAGGCTAAATCGCGGACGCGCCACTACCCAAGCAGCGGGTTCCTGAGCAGGCCGACGAGGTTCTTGCCGAACGCGGCGATCTCATCTTCGAGCGTCGCAGGGGCCGAGAACGCGAGCATGCCGTCGCGGATGGTTTTCTCCTTGCCGGGCTTGCCGATTTGCGTGTCCTCGTAACGAGCGGTGGCAACATGCTTGAAGCCTGCCGCATCAAGCGCCACGAGGACCTCGTCGGCGCGCTTGGGCGATGCGCCGCGGAAGGTGACGCGCAGCATTGTGCCGCGAGGAATGGCGTTCAAACGCTCGGCGATCTCGGACTTCGGAAACGTGACCATGGTGTGCCCGCCTTCGATCGGCTCAAGCATGGTCAGGGCGAAGTCGACAATGAGCGAGCGAGGGCAGGCGGCGCAGACATCGAAGCCCCCAATGGTGGTGTCGGAGATGGTCACGGTGGAGATGGTGGTCGCGGTGTTCATGCCGTCACCTTCGCACCAGCACGCTAGAATGTCAAGCAACTATTTTCGCCCATGGATCGCGCGGCTTGCGCTGCCTGTGCTAGCATGCTCGCATGTCTGGAGCGAGCAGCAAGCGCGGAACGCACCTTCGGGGGCCGGGGCGGATGGGGTCGATGGAACTCGACGAGGGTGCGCTTACCGCCGCGGTCATCGCGCCCTATGCCGCCGAGGATGGGAAGCGCGGGCAGGCCGCAGCCGAGGCTGTCCTCCCCCTGCGCCGAGCGCTGTGGCGGGCGGCTGAGACATACGCCCCTGCGCGCCTGGCAGCCTGCCTACGGGTCCGGGCGCGGGCGACCGACCAGACGGGGCGGGGAGGGGTGCGCGAGCTCAGGGCGGCCCTGGCGGATTGGCTCGACCCGCCGCCAACATGCAAGCGGTGTCGGCGCGTGATCGTGCCCGGGTCGGATGAGGTGGGATGCGGCGCGAGGAGGGGCGGACCGAACGGCGCGCCCGGTCGTCGCCTGCGGTGTCTGCCCGATCGGCGCCCGGCGGCGGTGCGCGCTGGCCGCGAGGCGCGGTGTGGAACGCTGGCCCTGTTCGCGCCGACGCTTGCGGACCCACACGTCGCCGAGGCGTGGGCGAAGTTCTCCGGCGCCGCCGATGTGGTCTGCGACCGTGATGGCCGGGCTCTGCTGGCGGCCACCGCGCCCAAGGGTTCCCGTCTGCCCCCGGAGTTCGCCGAGGCGCTCGCCGGTCTCGCCGCCTCGATGCACCCGGTACCCGACGCTGGTCCGCCGCCGCAAGTCCTCGGCGCCAGTCGTCGATTTGAGCGCGCGGTCGACGATGCCATCCGGGCGAACGGCCGCCTCATCCTCGCCACGCAGGTTAAGTACTACAAGGCCGCGGGCGCGACGATGCGGGCCGACCTCGTGCAAGGTGCGGCGATGGGGCTGCGCCGGGCACTGATGGACTACGACGCCACGGCCGTCCACAAGAACGGGATGACCGCCCGCATCGCCTCCTACTCCATCCCCTGGATTCGCCAGGGCGCGGGCGAAGCGTACGCCGAGCGCGACCTGCTCGGCACACCCGACTGGGTCGGCGCGCTGCGTCGCAAGGTCGAGGCTGCGGGCGTGGCCCCGGCGGACCTGCTGCGTGCGGCGCTCCATCTCGCCGAGGCTGTGTGCGCATGCAGCCCAGCAAGCGTGGAGTCGGCGCGCGCGCTCGCGGTGCTCCTGCTCGATGCCTCGGCGGTCGAGTCCATCATCCACGCGACAGCGCATGCAGCGGTGGCTGCTGCCACCCCGCCGATGTCCGCACGCGACATCAAGGCCATCGCGGACTTCGCCAAGAACCCGTCCAGCCCGCTCCCACCTCCGCTCACGAAGCAAGACCGCGAGAAGCAGGAGGAGCGCTCCGCCGAGCGCATCCTCGCGTGGGCTAGCACCATCCTCGAAGTCGAGGCCACAGGCTCCGGCCTCCTCGCGGCGCTGCGTCACGGCGCGCCGGTGTACGTCTCGACCGTGGCCACCGGCGCGGACGATGACGACAGCGATGATGCGTCGGGCGGTCGCAGCATCAAGGACGCCAAGCGTGTCGCCATGGCCTGCACTGGCGACCACGAGGACATCGAGGCCGTCATCGCCGAGGAGGAAGACGCCGCACTGAAGTGGCGCCGCGCATCCACGGCCCTCGATGACCTGCGCCGCCAAGACCCCGAAGCCGCCGAGGTCATCCGCCGCCGCCGCGGACTGGACGGCCTCGGCGAGGAGGAAGCGCTGGAGTCCATCGCCTCTACCGGCCTCACCTGCACCGGCCGCGCCATCTGCCGCGAGTCGGTGCGGCAGCTC
>JAUPWC010000467.1 GCA_030916665.1 Verrucomicrobiota bacterium | reverse complement strand
AGCCCTGCGCATACTCCACGAGGTAGTTGGCAAAGCCCTCCAGGTTGTCGTTCTTCGGATTCACGGCCCAGACGAATTCGTCCATGGACTGCGTGAGGTCGCCGACCGTTTGGTAAATCCGGTCGAGCTGGGTGCGGGCGTCGGCGGTTTCGGGCGCCTGGGTCAGGAGGCTGATGCGCGTCAGTCCCGAGCCGAGGTCATCGTGGATGTTGCGGGCGATGCGGGCGCGTTCTCGCTCCAGCGCGGTGGCACGCTCCAGCTCCGCCAGTTGCCGCCGCAGCCGCCGGTGCGACCAGGCGCGCACCGCCAGCACGCCGGCCAGCAGCGCCTGCAGGACGACCCCGGCCCGGAACCAGACGGTCTGCCACCAGGCCGCCGCGACCACCACCGGCAGTCGAAAAACCGTGTCGCTCGCGGGCCGGCCGGCCACGCGCGCCGCGATCTCAAAAACATAGTCGCCGGGCGGCAGCCGGGTGTAGCGCGCGAGGCCGCGCGCATCGGCGGGCAGCCAGTCGTCGTCGTAACCCCGCAAGCGCACCAGGGTGCGCACGCGTCCCGGCGTCGGCAGGCAGAGCACCGAGTAGTACAGCTCCACGGCGTGGGCCAGCGCCGGGATGCGCACCGCGGCGGCCAGGGGCAGCGCGGCGCCGCCGGCCCGCACGGCGTCCACCCGCGCCACCAGCGGCGGCACGTCGGGCTGCTCGCGCCGCGGATCGATGGCGACCACGCCCTGCCGCGTGGCAAACCAGAGCAGACCGTCGCGGCTTTTCCAGACCGACGGATGATGGGCCGTGGCGCAGGGCGCCTCCTTCAGGCCGTCGTCCGCCCCGACGAAGGCCGCGTCCACCCGCGGCCGGCGGCCGGCGAACCAGGCTTCCAGCTCCTCGCGACGCACGCGGAAGATGCCCTCGGGCGAGCCGAACCAGAGGCCGCCCTGATCGTCGCTGATGATCTGCGTGAGATTGCGCGTCGGCAGGCCGTGCGCCTCGGTGAGCGTCCGGTCCGACGTGTCGCCCACCCGCAGCAGACCGCCGCCGGCGGTGCCGATCCAGCCCGTGCCGTTGCCGTCGAAATGCAGCGCCTGGATGCCGCCGAGATTCCGCGCCGCCGCCAGGGGCACCTCCTCGAAACGATCACCCGTCTCGCGATAAAGCCGCGACTCCTCGGTGCCCACCCAGATGCGCCCCGCCGCATCCTCGGCGATGGCGTGGATCTGCCCCGGTCCGAGACCGTTGGCGGGCGTGAACTCCTGCCACACGCCCGCGCGGAGGCGACCCAGCCGGGCGGGCTCCAACGCCGCCCACAGGTCGCCGTTGCGCGTCGTGTGCGTGACCCGCAGGTTGCCGTGATCGGCCGGCGTCACCACGCCCTCCTGCGTCAGCCGCCCCGAGCGGTCCGCGCGCCAGATTCCGTGCGAAGTCAGCACCCACACGCCCGCCGCGCCGGCCGGCGCCACGGAGCGCACGACCAGCGTCTCGCGCATCGGCGGCGGCGCCAGCGTGTGCAGCCGCCCCTGGTCGTTCAGGTAAGCCACTCCGCCGTCGCGGTCGGCCACCCACATCGTGCCGGCCTGGTCCTCGCAGACGCCGAGCACATGCTGGTCGAGCAGGCCCTGCTCCTTGCCGAAAAGGCGCGCCACGCTGGGGCGCAGGCGCACCAGGCCGCCGCCATTGGCACCGGCCCAGAGATTGCCCGTGCGGTCCTCGAAGAGCACGCCGATGTCGTCGGGGGCGGTGATGATCAGGTCGGAATCATCGGGCAGCGTGAGCCGGCGGACGCCGCGCGCGCGCGTGCCGGTCCAGATCGCGCCCTGCGAATCCTCCAGCAGCGCCTGGACCGAGTAGGCGTTGTAGGCCGCGTTGACCTTGATCTTCACGGGCAGCCTGTCGCCGACCACCTTGCGCAACCAGCCGCGCGTCAGCACCCAAGGCCCGTCCTGCCGGGCGGAGGCGATGCGGATGTTCTCGCTGATTTCACCCGGGGGAAACGGATGCAACACGCCGGCCTCGTAACGCAGGAGCAGCGGTCCGTTGGCCAGCCACACGCGGCCCGACCCGTCGGTGGCAATCTGCGTCGAGCGCCGCGGCACCAACCCGGCTTCCTCGCCAAACACCTCGTGCCGCTCGCCCAGCAGGCGCATGACATCCCCGCCCTCGAAACAGATCCAGAGCGCGCCGTCGGCCGCGACGAGCAGCCGCGCGATGCGCCGCTCGGCGTATCCACCGGGCAGCGGATGCGGCTCGAACCGCCCCGCCCGCAGACGCAGCAGGCCGCCGCCGAGCGGCGCGGCCCACACGCCATCGCCGGCCGGATCCTCCGCGATCGCCGCGACGCCCGGACCGCCGGACCGGCCGTCGCCCGCGAGGTCGTAGTTTCTGAAATTGGCGCCGTCGAAACGCGCGAGCCCCGACCAGGTGGCCACCCACAGGTAACCGGCGGGGTCCTGACAAATCCCGGAAATGTCGTCGCCGGGCAAACCGTCGGCCTGCTGCCAGGTGCGCTGGCTGAGCTGCGGGATGAGTGATTCCTCTGCGGCGGCCGACCACGCCGGCAGCAGGAGCAGAGCGCACACCGCCGCACCACCGGCGGAAATACGGCGGCAGAGGGAACGCAGCGGAACAAAGCGGGGCACGATGGGCAGTGTAAGCGTTGCGGGAGAGGTGGCCACAAAAAGCAGAGAGATTACGATCACGGCATCTATTGAATCTTACTCAAAGAAGTTACCCTGTTGTCATCGCGAGATGCGCGAAGCGCGCCGTGGCGATCCAGCTGGATTGCTTCGTCGTTTCACTCCTCGCAAAGACGCACTACTTCCATTTATCGAAATAACAATTAAGTCTCATATAACATGATTAATTATAAAGATTATTAATTAAAAATTTGTTAAATAAGCTTTTAAATTAAATATTCATTAAATTTTTGCATATATTATT
>JAUPWC010000466.1 GCA_030916665.1 Verrucomicrobiota bacterium | reverse complement strand
CGCGACCGCATCGGGCACGCGCCCGTCATTGAAGCCGGCCACCACGAGATGCGGCGCATCCTCCCACGGCAGCTCCAGCCAGCCCTGCAGTTCCAGCGCTCCCTCGGGCTTGTCGCCGCTCAACCGCGAGTCGCCGTGCAGGCTGAGTGCAAGCTGCCACCAGTCGGAGCGGCTGGCCCGGCTGCGCCGTTGTTCGAGTGCGGTGCAACCGCGCACGATTTCCATCCACGCTTCCACAGAATCCACCCAGTCCGGCGAGAGGCCTTGCTGCCGGCGGGAAAAAAGCTCCGTCAAGACCGAGCACACGCTCTCGCCAAAGGATCCGCTCGTCAGGACCGTGTGCAAACGGTGGATTTCGGCCAATTCGGCCGCGAGCGCCGGAAATTCACGCAGACGGTCCGCCTGCTGCAAGGCGGCCGAGAGATCGGGCGGCAAATGGCGTGCGTGCAACTCATCGAGCCCGGCCAGCCAGCGGACCGCCGAGAAGCCGGATCCTCGGACGCCTTCGAGCCAAACCAGCACATCGGGGCAGCGGGCCAAGCGGGCCACGGCGTCAAACTCCGGTGACTGCGCGAGACCGGCCAGCGCAGCCAGCAGATGATGAAAGCCTCCCTGCCGCTGCGACCGGCCCTCGGGGTTGAACACCGGCACGCCCGCTGCGCGCAGCGCGCTTTCCGCCGACGGCAACACGTCCGCATCGGCGATGCCGACCGCGAGCCGCCCTTCGGTGCCGGCGTAGGCCCGGGCCTGCCCCACCAAACGCGCCGCCTGCGCCGCCGGGTCAACACACAGGTGGACGTGCGTGGCGCAGTCAGGCAACATGATCACCCGACGCGCCCAGGCTTCGGACAACGGGCGCCCCCACTCGTCGAAATGCGCCGCCTCCCCCTCAGGCGCATACACGACCACCTCAACGGGCAACGCCTGCGCATGAGCCCGGAGCACCGGCAGCGCCAGCGGCAGCGGATCGGGCACGGCCAGCAACACAATGCGTCCCACCCCGGCAGGCGGAACGGGATTTCTGGCGCCGGCGATCTTCGCCGCCTCGGCATCCGACAACCCTGCCTTGGCCAACCGTGCAGCATGGATCTGCTCAAGTGCGCCCAACTGCCTCCAACGGTCAGACTCGGCGAAAACACCGGCCACGGACTCGACATCCGCCAGCTGCAATCCTCCCTCAGCGAGGTCCTTTTGCAGCTTCAGCAGAGTGCGGGCGAGCCCGAGCGCCCAGGCGAAACTGCGCTCCGGCGGATCAACCGGAAAGACCGCCCGGCAGCCGGCAAGATCGATCTCCCGCAGGACTTCCGTCCACACCAGGAGAGACTCAAGCGGCGCGGCCACGGCCTTGCCGGAAGGCGGCTCGAGCAACTGGTCGGGACCCATCACGCGCGGTGCCAGAACCGCCTGCCGGTGCGCCGCCGCATGCACGGCCAGCGCTTCGCGCAGCCGGCGGCCGGCCTGGCGTGTCGGCACCACGATGAGCACACCGGAAAGATCCAGTGGTCCCTCCCCCGACCAGCCGCTCGCCAGAAACTCGACCGCCTGCGGCAGCAGCGGCCGGTCCCAGGTCAGGAAATGGCGGCGGGGTTGGTCGGGCGAGTCCGGCACAGCCCTCTACAACAGCAATGCCCTCAACCGCGGCAATCCTGCATCTGCCCAAATAAAAAACCCGCGGCCGGATCGGCACGCGGGTCGGAAATAGAAATGCCGGTATATTATTTCTTCGCGAAGATGATCTTCGCATACTGGGACTTGTGGTGCGAAGCCGCGTTGCGATGGATGACATTGCTCTTCACGGCACGGTCCAAAGCGGAGGTGTAGGCGATGGCGGCAGCGCGGGCCTTCTCGGCGTCGGTGCCGGCCGCAGCGGCCTTGGCAGCCTTGGCCAAGGTCTTCAGACGGGTCTTGATGGTCTGGTTGCGGGCGGCGTTGCGCTGCGTCTTGCGGGCGGCTTTGATAGCGGACTTGGTGTTGGCCATGGCTTAAAGTAAGATTGGAAGGGGCTAAAACTCAGACGCAGCCCAATGAGTCAAGGGAGTTTTATGAGGCTGGATGCGCCAACCGGGACGGCCAATAGCCACGTTTATGTTCCTGCATTCACCCTCAACCAGCTGGCATACTAATACTTTGCCTTTGTCTCGCGGGTGCCGTCAGGCCAACGTTTGCATCCAATGACCATCCGATCCCGACTCGTGCTGCTGTTCATCGGCTTGGGGCTCATCTTCGGTGGTGCCTTGGCGGGCTTCAGAATTTCGCATCTGGGCGAAGCCGAAAACATGCAGGCCAGTCTGCAACAGGAGCGTTATCTCCTGTTGGATCGAATCCTGGATCTGACCGGCCGATCCCTGGCGAGCTTTGCCAGTGAATACTCCCTTTGGGACGAAATGGTGCGGTTCACGCAAAACCGCGACCTTGCCTGGGCGGCCATCAACATCGACCCCAGTCTCGCCAACTTCGATGCCCATGGCGTCTGGATCTTCAGCCCGGACGGCAAGCTGCTCTACACGGTGAACCATCCCGAATCTCCCCCCCTGCCGCCCCCCTCTTTCGATCAACCCGGCTTCATGGAAATTCTGCAAAAAAACCGGGCACTGCATTATTTCCAGCAAACCCCGGGCGGCTTGATGGAAGTGCGGACCGGAGCGATTCTCCCCTCCGAGGACATCAAACGCACCCAGCCGCCTCGCGGCTGGTTTCTGGTCGCCAGGCTGTGGAACGAACCCCACCTGTTGCGCTTGGGCGAAACCCTTCAGGGCCGCACCAACTTGGCTTCGCCCGACTCGACTGCGGCGGCCCGGACGCCGACGATGATCCACCTTGAGCGGCAGTTGGCAGGCTGGGATGGCCGGATCGAGCGCGTTTTGCGGGTTGAGCACGAATCGCAGGCCTTGGCCCTTTTGTCTGCGGCCAACCGGGCAGAGCTTCTCCTGCTTTTCGTCTTTGGTGCCGTCCTGGCCATTGTCACCATCCTCACGTTGACGCACCAGGTGCTGCGCCCGCTCAGGCAGCTATCCGTGAGTCTCGAGACCGACAGTCCAACCTCGATTCTGGAACTCCAGCGCAGAACCGACGAGTTCGGCCACCTCGCCCGTCAGACGGCGCAATCCTTCCACCACCGGAGCGCCTTGCGTGAGAGCGAGGCCCGCTTGCGCCAATGGATGACGCTGCACGACCGGCTCGCCCGCGACATGCACGACGGCATCATCCAGTCCGTCTATGCGGCGGGCCTCGGCGTGGAAAGCGCGCGCAATCTGCTGAAAACCGATCGCACCGCCGCTGATCAGCGGCTCGTTTCCAGCCAGCGCATGCTCAACGACGCGCTGTGGCAGCTGCGCACCTTCATCCAGCTGCTCGAACCCGAGCACACCCATGGCCAGACCCCGGCCCAGTCCCTCACCACGCTGGTCACAAACATGCAGGCCCTGCAGCCGGTCCCGATCATCGCCGAGATCGATCCGGCCGCCGCCGCCCGCATACCCGCCCAGCATGAACTGCATCTGCTGCACATGGCGCGCGAAATCCTGAGCAACGCGTTGCGCCATTCCGGAGCGAAGCAGGTGCGGATCACACTGGCCATGCTCTCTGACGCCGTGGTCCGGCTGGAGATCACGGATGACGGCAACGGTTTCAATCCCGCCAGCCACACCGGCTCGGGGCGCGGGCTCGCCAATCTCGCCGCCCGCGCCCGGGAACTCGATGCGCGCCTCGAGATCGATTCTTCTCCCGGGACCGGAACTCGCATTGCCTTGTTTCTCAAAACCGTCACCGTATAGCCATGCCCATGACCACCACCCACAGCGTTTCCGTCCTGATCGTGGATGACAGTGAACTCGTGCGCGCCGGTCTCAAGACCCTCCTGGACCAGAGCGGCGAGGACCCGACCTGTCATGTGAAGGTCATCGGCGAGGCCGCCTCCATGTCGGCCGCCGTAAGCGAGGCCAGCCGGCTGAATCCCGATGTGGTGCTGCTCGACATCCGCCTGCCCGATGGCTCCGGCCTGACGGCCTGCCGCCATATCCTCGCCAACAGCAGCGAGGTGAAGGTGCTCGTGCTCACCTCGGTCATCGACGACAACCTCGTCTATGAGGCGATGAGCAGCGGCGCGCATGGCTACCTGCTCAAGGAGATTGATGCCCAGGGCCTTTGCCGGGCCATCGCCGACGTCGCCGCAGGCAAATTTATCCTCGATCCCTCTCTCACCACGCGCGTCCTGAATCTCGTGCGCACCGGCGGAACCGCGACAGCCGAACAAAACAAGCTGGCCATTCTCTCCGCCCAAGAGCGTCGCGTGCTGGCCCTGGTCGCCGAGGGCAAGACCAACAAGGAGATCGCCGAACAGATGGGGCTCAGCGATAAAACCGTTAAGAATTATTTGAGCAACGTGTTCGAGAAGTTGAAGATAAACCGGCGTTCCCAAGCTGCCGTGATGTATCTCGAACACCGCGGCCGGACCTGACATTCGGCCCTATCGACTAGGGCCGCAATACTGGTCCCATCGCCTGTTTCGAGCCGGCGCGTTTTCACGTAAACTCCGGGGCATGTTCACTGCCCCTGCCGTTTCCGTCCCCTCTGCCCGCCGCCGTTCACGTGAAGCGGGCATGACGATCGCCGAGGTGATCATCGCCTCCTGCGTCATGGCATTCGCCATCACCACCTCGATCACCGTGATGCAGTCCGGATTCAACACGATCGAGACTGCCCGCGGCAACACTCTCGCCTCGCAGATACTCCAAAGCGAAATCGAGCGCATCCGCCTCATGAGCTGGGCCAAGGTGACCGATGCCGACACCATGATGGGCGAGCACAAGGTCGACCTGAAGGAGGTCTTCGCCACCAACAGCGAACTCGCGAGCAAGTACACGCTCGTGCGCACCGTGAAGGAAGATGGCACCCGCGCCGGCGAAGCCGTCGATATCTATCTCCAAGTGCAATGGAGCACTTATGACGGCCGCCAGCACAACCGCAGCTTCCAAACCAAATACGTTAAAAATGGACTTTATGACTACTACTACTCTCTCGCCGGCCCGTAAGTTGTCCCGTCAAACCGGCTTCACGCTCACCGAGGTCATCATCGGTGCGAGCATCTCCTCGTTCATTCTAGCGGGAGTACTCTCGACCTTTCTCTTCATCGGCCGCAGCGGAGCCAACATTCAAAATTACAATGATATGGAGGCCCAGGCCCGTCAGGCGCTGGAGCTGTTTGCCCAGGATACTCGCCAGGCCAGCGCCATAAAATGGAACTCTGCGGTCGATATCACACTCACCGTAAACACCATCGGAATAAATTATCTCTACGACAAAGACACCCGGTCATTCATCCGCATCGACAACAATTCTGGCGTCAGGCGCACCCTGGTCACAGGAATAGTTCTCTTCGAATACAAGGCTTACGGCATTACCGGAGCCAGTCTGCCACTGACGAGCGCGGCTGAGCTGACCTCGGCGGACAAGAGCACCAAGCAACTTCAGGTCTCATTAGAAAGCACCCGCAACACCCGCACCGTCGCCCGTGCCTCCAACACGGTGCTCTCCGCGCGCTTCATCCTGCGCAACAAGCGCGTAACCACCTGAGAAAAACACCATGAATATTCGAAACCTTCGCTCTTCTAACCGCGGCTCAGCCCTGGTCGTGGCCATGATTCTCTCCGCCGTCGTCGCCATTTCGCTCACCAGCTACATCCGGCTGGGCGTATCGAGCCAGCGGATCTCCAACCGCGCGCTATATAACAACGCCGCGATGAATCTCGCTGAAAACGGTCTCGAGGAAGCCATGTATTCGATCAACAAGATGATTGCTGATGAGGACTACAAATGGACCGGGTGGCAAAACGACGGTGCCGGCGTCAATTCGAACGCTTGGTCCCGCTTCCCGACCACCGGCGACTACACTTTCGACCAAAATACGTCCGGCTTCGTCCGGGTCTACGTGAAGAACTACCTCGGAGTCTCCGCGCCGACGATCATCACCCGTTCCACAATCACCATGGGCGGCGCAACCTCAGCCCCGATTGAGAAGTGGGTTGAAGTCACGCTCGCCAAGGCCTCCAAGTTCGCCAACGGGCTCGTGGCCAAGAAATCCATCCTGTTTAATGGCAACAACGCCACCGTCGACAGCTGGAATTCGGAAGAGGCCGGAGCCGGCACCTTCACACCCTTCAGTGATGCCGTGAAGAATGACAAAGGCTCGGTGGGAAGCGTCTCGGTTGCCGTTGACTCGGTGCTGGTCAAGAACGCCGACGTTTGGGGGTATGTTTCTACTAACAACGCCCAGGACCCGACAAATAACGTCGGCGCCAATGGCTCTGTGTTGGGCAAGGATTCAACCTACGATCCTTCCACCTGGACGACCTCGAAGGTGGATCCGAGCCGCGTCTCGACGCAATTCTCCGCCAACTTCGATCCAGTGACCAACCCAACAGGAACCACGGATATAGCCGTGCCAGTTGCCGGTGACACGGTTGGCACTCTCGGCACCAAATCAGTTGTCAGGATCACTTCCGGCATCTCCCTCGCCGGCAGCAATAATTTCGTGACCTTTGAAGGCGACGTGACGCTGGTTATTGATGTCACCGAAGGCAGCCAGGCGATGAAAGTCACTGGCAGCACCTCTGGATTCAAGATCGCAGCGGGTTCATCATTGAAGATCTACACGAAGGGCAACATGGATATCGCCGGGCAAGGATTCCTGAATGCCACAGGGGCTCCCAAGAACCTGCAGATCTATGGCACCAGCACCTCTACCAGCCAAGATTTCAAGGTAGCCGGTGGTGGCACGTTCTCTGGTGTGGTTTACGCGCCGAATGCTTCCGTCACCATGAATGGTAGTGGCTCAATGCACGGCTCCGTCGTCGCCAACAACATCACGCTCACGGGCAATGCAAATTTTCATTACGACGAGTCATTGGGCAACATGGGCGAGGGCAACCCCTTCCGCGTGGCCAAATGGCGCGAGCTGACCAGTGCTGCGGACCGCAAGACGGCTGTGGACAGCGCGTCCTATCTCAAGTAAGGATTTCAAAATGGCGCGGGGCGCGCCGCTGTTCGCAACGCGCCCCGCATGGTATCGGTCTAGTTCCGAAGCCGGTAAGCCGGATTCTGTGCGGCGCTTGCGCGCCGTGATCTTCATTTCTCTCAACGCCCGCCGAAACGGGCCTGCCCGGCCGTGGCCTGCTTGCGCAGAACCCGGCCGGATGCGACTAACCCGCGGCTGTGGGCCGGGCCGGCCAGCCGCCTATTCAGTCTTGCACCGGACTGGGTTTTTCGTGCCGCCGTCGTTGCCTTCGGCGCGGTGGGCTCTTACCCCACCTTTTCACCCTTACCCGACGGTTGCCCGCCGGGCGGTCTGTTCTCTGTGACACTGTCCATCACGTCGCCTTGACGCGCCGTGTCCCCCCTTTCGCGGGGAATCCTGCCCTGTGGTGTCCGGACTTTCCTCTCCTTGTTCAATGAACCCGGAGCGAAGATCTGGCTCCGAAACTAGGGGGCCCAATAAACGATCCGCCCGCACTGGTCGCAAGTGGCAATTTCCACCCCGGTCTTGGCCGCGGAGGTGATGTGGGGTGGAATCTTCAAATGACAGCCGCCGCACTTGTCGCCGCTCACCGGCACGCAGACCGGGTGGCCGGGCTTCACGGCCAGCCGGTCGTAGATTTTCAGCGGCGCCTCCGGCACCGCCGGCCGCGCCGTGCCCACCGCCTCGACCGCGGCCTTCAACTCACCCTGCAGCTGCGTCTCGCGCTCGCGCAGGGCGCGGATCTTCGCCTCGTGCCCGGAAATGTTTTTCTTCAGCTCGGCCTCGGCGGCCACGAAGCGCTTCTTCGCCTCGTCGATCAGATACATGATCTTCAATTCCTCCTCCTCGAAGCCGCCGATCACCGCCTCGGTTGTCTCGATCTCGTGCGTGAGCGCGCGGTATTCGTCGTTTTTCCGCACTTCCAGCTGCTGCGTGCGGTATTTCGCGACCTTGCCCTCGGCGGATTGAATCTCCGTCTCCAGAAGCTTCTTCTTTGATTCCAGCGCGTGCCATTCGGCCTTCGCCGCCTCAATGGCCTGCTTCTCGGCCGCGATGCGGGCCTCGACGGCAGAAACCTCACGGGGCACGTTTTTCAGCTGTTGTTCGAGAGTCAGTCGCCGGCTGTCGCGTTGCTGGAGTTCGATCAGGGGGGCGATGCTGAAAACGGCCATGTTGAGGTCACGATGCGTTGCCCTCCGAACCGGTCAACGGAAACCCTTGGCGAGGGCTCAGCAGGGCGCTTTTTTTGAACCCAAACCACGTGGTTCTACCAACGACTTGCGCGGACTGGCGCGGGCACCCCAAACAACTGTTCATCAGCATTCTGCAACCCGGCCAGCAAAGCTGAAAAATACCTCCGTCTATCCCTAGAAAACAGTTGTCCAATGCCACGATTTCCCAGACGTTTTTGTCTTACTTTTTTGACCTGAATGTCCGACTCGAACGACGCCCCTTCCGCCCCGCAAAACCAGCCCACCGCCGAGTCCTACGACTCCTCCAAACTCGGCAAGCTCGAAGGCCTCGAGGCCGTCCGGAAAAAGCCCGGCATGTATATCGGCGGCACCGATGAGCGCGCCCTGCACCACTGTGTTTCCGAAGTGCTCGACAACTCCGTGGACGAGCATCTCGCCGGCCACTGCAAAAAGATCGAGGTCTCCATCCATGTGGACGGCTCGATCTCCATCCGCGACGACGGGCGCGGCATCCCGGTGGATATCCACCCGCAATACAAGATTCCCGGCGTCGAGATGGTGCTCACCACCCTCCACTCCGGCGGCAAATACGGCCAGGGCGGTTACAAGTTCTCCGGCGGCACTCACGGCGTCGGCGCCAAGTGCGTGAACGCCGTCTCCGAATGGTTCGAGGTCGAGGTCTCGCGCGGCGGCCAGATCCACCACATGACCTTCGAGCGCGGCAAGACCACCAAGAAGCTCGAGGTCATCGGCCAGGCCAAGGGCACCGGCACGCTCATCACCTTCAAGCCCGACCCCGAGATCTTCAAGGAGACCACCGTCTTCAAGGCCGACACCATCAGCCGCCGCCTCCGCGAACTCACCTTCCTCAACTCCGGCCTCGAAATCACCTTCGTGGACGAGCGCCCCGCCGACCCGAAGCCCGAGACCTACCTCTACAAGGACGGCGTCATCGAGTTCGTGAAGCAGATGAACCAGGGCAAGAACGCCCTACACCCCAAGCCCGTCCGCATCGCCAAGGAGTCCCACACCCAGATCGACGGCAAACCCGCCGAGATCCACCTCGAGCTCGTTCTCCAATACAACGACTCCTACAACGACCTCGTCCTCTGCTACACCAACACCATCCACAACCCGGACGGCGGCACGCACCTCTCCGGCTTCCGCTCGGCCCTCACCCGCGCGATCAACCAGTTCGCCAAGGCCAACAACATTCTCAAGGACAAGGATCCCCAGATCACCGGTGACGACGTGCGCGAGGGCCTCGCCGCCGTCATCTCGATCAAGCACAGCGACCCGAAGTTCGAGTCGCAGACCAAGGTCAAACTGCTTTCCCCCGAGGTCGAGTCCATCGTCGGCTCCGCCGCCTACGAGGGCCTGATGTTCTACTTCGAGAGCAACACGCCCGTCGCCAAGCGCATCATCGAGAAGTCCCTCATGGCCGCCCGCGCCCGCGAGGCCGCCCGCAAGGCCCGCGAGACCATCCGCAAGGGCGCCCTCTCCGGCGGCGGCCTCCCTGGCAAGCTCGCCGACTGCTCCGAGAAGGACCCCGCCGTGTGCGAACTCTACATCGTCGAGGGCGACTCGGCCGGCGGCTCCGCCAAACAGGGCCGCGACCGCCGCTACCAGGCCATCCTCCCGCTCCGTGGCAAGCTCATCAACTCCGAGAAGGCCCAGCTCGACAAGGTCCTCTCCAACGAGGAAATCCGCACCCTCATCACCGCCATCGGCACCGGCATCGGCACCGGCGAGGACGAATCCGCCTTCAACGCCGACAAGGCCCGCTACCACCGCGTCATCATCATGACCGACGCCGACGTGGACGGCTCCCACATCCGCACCCTCCTCCTCACCTTCCTCTATCGCCAGATGAAGGGCATCATCGAGCGCGGCTACGTCTACATCGCCCAGCCGCCGCTCTACAAAATCAAGCGCAAGAAGCGCGAGCAATACGTGGACAACGACGAGCAGCTGAACCGCATCCTGCTCGAGCTCGGCGCCGAGGACATCCTCATCGCCCCCGCCGCCGCCGGCTCGCCCCCGCTCGCCCCCGCCGCCCTCGACCAGATCATTGAGATGCTCGCCGCCCTCGACAAGCTCGGCCACGGCATCACCCGCCACGGTGCCGGCCTCGCCGAATACCTCGACCAGCAGAACAGGGAAACCCACGAGCTCCCGCGCTACATTGCCCGCATCCGCGAGGGCAACAAGGAGTCCCACCAGTTCCTCGCCGACGACAAGGCCCGCGCCGCCTTCATGGCCGCCAACCCCGACCAGCCCGCCACCGGTGCCTCCGCCGCGCCCGTTGTTACGCGGCGCGTCACCCTCCACGAAATCTTCGAGGCCAACGAGCTCACCAAGCTCCTCAAGGCCCTCGCCCGCGCCGGCCTCGACATCTCGTCCTTCGCGCCGTCCGACCAGCCGCGCTACATCTTCACCGAAAACGCCGCCACGAAGAACGAATCGAAGACCGAGCTCTTCTCCCCGCTCGACATCATCGGCCAGATCCGCGCCAACGGCCGCAAGGGCCTCAGCATCCAGCGCTACAAGGG
>JAUPWC010000465.1 GCA_030916665.1 Verrucomicrobiota bacterium | reverse complement strand
TCGGTAGAGGGACTGGGTTTGGATCACACCGTTGAAAAGGTTTTGGCCGCAAGGGTTAAAGAGGCAGTCGAGTGCGTGGCGGCCGGTGCGCCTCTGTCAGCAATCTTCATGTGTGGAAGTATTTTGGAGGGGATTTTGTTGGCGGTCGCGCTGAAAAATCCAGCCGAGTTCAACCGGGCTTCTGCTAGTCCAAAGCAGAAAGACACGGGGAAGGTGAGGCCATTTCACGAATGGACGTTGGCAAACCTAATCGACACCGCCCATGAGGTCGGTGTCCTGAGACTCGACGTCAAAAAATTCGGTCACGCTGTTCGGGATTTCCGAAATTACATTCATCCCTACGAGCAGATGGCATCGAGCTTCCACCCCGACCAACACACCGCTCAGATTTGCATGCAGGTATTGAGAGCGGCCCTTGTTGGCCTGAAAGCCAACAGAGGAATGGTTCCATCAGTTTCACCATGAGCCTCAACGAATCCATCGTCGAAGACGCCGCGCTCGAATGGTTCGGGGAGCTGGGCTATGCGGTCGGGCACGGGCCGCACCTCGCGCCCGGTGAACCGGCGGCGGAGCGGGATTCGTTTGGCGAGGTGGTGC
Source organism: Verrucomicrobiota bacterium (assembly GCA_030916665.1). Taxonomy (GTDB): domain Bacteria; phylum Verrucomicrobiota; class Verrucomicrobiia; order Opitutales; family Opitutaceae; genus Lacunisphaera. The sequence goes on along the minus strand of JAUPWC010000465.1, from coordinate 2,839 downwards.
TGGTGGGTCGCTTGCGCGAGGCCATCCAGCGGCTGAACCCGGCCATTTCATCCCGCACCCTCCTCACCATGCGCGTTCCCGCCGTCGCGGGACTGCCGAAGCTGCTGAGCGGGGAGTTGAGCGTGGCGGCGGCATCAGCCACGATGGAGGCATCCGTATGAAATTTCCCAGCGACGATGAAATCCTCGCCACGCTCGACCGTTTGTCGGGCGCGATGGCGGACGATTTGGAGTCACCGCATCTGGAATTCAAGCCATGGGCGAACGCCAAGGACGACATGCGCGTGGCGGTGGAGTATGCGGTGTGTTTCGCCAACGCGGAGGGCGGCGTGATGGTCTTCGGTGTCGCCGACAAGACGCGCGGGCGCGCAGCGGCGATTCATGGGGCCAAGGGTTACGACCTCGACGTGTGGCGGCGCGGCATTTTCGACGCGACGCGTCCGCATCTGCCGGTGGAAGTCAGCGAACTCGCGGTGCCGGAAGGCACGGGTCGTTTGCTGCTCGTGCGCGTGCCGGCCGGGGAAAATCCGCCCTACGGCACGGCGCAGGGTGTCTTCAAGCAACGCATCGGGAAAAACTGCATGCCGCTGGATCACGCGTCGTTTCAGCGGGGCCGGATCGCCAGCGGCGCGCTGGATTGGAGCGGGCAACCGGCGCATGGCGTGCGGCTGGCCGATCTCGATCCCGTGGAGATGGGCCGGGCGCGGGCCATTTTGCGCGGCAAGAATCCCGAGTCGGATTTGCTGCGGGCGAACGATGCGGACTTTCTGAAGGGCTTGGGCGCGATGCGCGCCGGGCAGGTGACGCACACGGGGTTGCTGCTCTTCGGCCAGGCGGAGGTGATCGCGGCGCACTGTCCGCAGGCGCAGGTGCATTACGTGCATCAGCCGAGCGACACGGCGGCGGCGCGCAACGACCAGTGGCGCGTCGGTTTGCTGCTGGCGCTGGAGCGGATCGAGCAGACCTTCAGCGGCCCGGCCAATCCCGAGGAGGAATTGTCGGTCGGTCTTTTCAAGCTGCGGGTGCCGGCGTTTCCGTTGGATTCCGTGCGCGAGGCCGTGCTGAACGCGCTGACGCACCGTGATTATGCCGATCCCGGCGAGGTTTTGATCCGGCACACGCAGCGCGAGGTGGTGGTAACAAGTCCGGGCGGCTTCGTCGGCGGCATAACGGTGGAGAATTTTCTCCGCCACGAGCCGGTGGCGCGCAATCGCACGTTGGCGGATGCGCTGGTGCGGTTGCGACTGGTCGAGGCGGCAGGCATGGGTCGGCGCCGCATGTGGGTGCAGGCACTCAGTCTCGGCAAACCCGCGCCACGCCCCGAATCGGACGGCCATCGGGTGACGCTACGGTTGTTCAACACGGGCTGCGATTCGGCCATGGCCGGGTTGGTGTCGCGACTGAATCAGGAAGGCCGGGACATCGGGCTAGACACGCTGCTCGTGCTCTCGCAGCTGCGCGAACACCCCTACATGGACGCCGATGCGGCGGCGCGGTTGTTGCGAGTGGATGTGGATGAAGCGCGGCGCTTGCTGGACGAACTGGGGCCGTCCGGCTTGGGACTGTTGGAGCGGAAGTCTCACACCCGTTCGGCGACGTTCCATCTCACGAAAGGCATCGCGCGCGAACTGCTTGGCAAGGCAGCCTACACGAAGACACGCGGGCTGAATCCGATCCGCTATGCCGAAATGGTGCGGGAATACCTGCACGACCACCCAAGCATCTCGAACCGGGAAGTCCGAGAGTTGCTGGGGCTGGGAGAGTCTCCCACGGCGCAGGTGGAAGCATCGCGCTATTTGAAAAAGTGGTCAGGGCCGTCTGGTTTCCTCAGCGCTGAGGGGAGCGGGGCGAAGCGTAGCTACCGGCTCAAGGAGGTATCTTAGCAATGCACTTAGCATCTCCGATTTCCTCATTCTCTGCACATGTGTTAAGCTATACTCTCCAGCTTCTTACCGATCTTAGCAGCCATCTTAGCAGTCGGATAAATGAACCATGAGCCTTAACGAATCCATCGTCGAAGAAGCCGCCTTGGAGTGGTTCAAGGAGCTGGGCTATGCGGTCGGGCACGGGCCGCACCTGGCACCGGGCGAGCCGGCGGCGGAGCGGGATTCGTTTGGCGAGGTGGTGTTGGTGGAACGCCTTCGCGCTGCGCTTCGGCGCTTGAACGGCGCTATTCCCGAAGAAGCCAGAGAAGAGGCGTTGAGAAAGGTGCTGCGGGTGGGGACGACTTCGCTCACGCAGACGAATCGCGCCTTTCACCGGATGCTGCGGGATGGCGTGCCGGTGGAGTATCCCCGGCCCGATGGCAGCATCGCGGGCGATCATGTGCGGCTGGTGGATTTCGACGAGGTGCGGGCGAACGACTGGCTGGCGGTGAACCAGTTCACGGTGATCGAGGGCCAGCACAACCGGCGGCCGGACATCGTGGTCTTCATCAACGGCCTGCCGCTGGGCCTGATCGAGCTGAAGAACGCGGCGGATGAGGACGCGACGATCTGGAGCGCCTACGCGCAACTGCAAACCTACAAGGCGGAGATTCCCACGCTGCTGCATTACAACGCGGCGCTGGTGGTGAGCGATGGCCTCCAGGCGCGCATGGGCTCCGTGACGGCGAACCAGGAGTGGTTCAAGGTCTGGCGCACGATTGACGGGCAGCGTGACGCTGCACCCGGTTCCTTGGAATTGGAGACGCTCATCCGGGGCGTGTTCGAGCGGCAGCGCTTCCTCGACCTGCTGCACCACTTTATTGTTTTCGAGGAAGACCCGGACTCGGGCGCGCTGCACAAGATCATCGCGGGCTACCATCAATTCCACGCGGTGAATGCGGCGGTGGAGGAAAC
>JAUPWC010000464.1 GCA_030916665.1 Verrucomicrobiota bacterium | reverse complement strand
TCGGCAGGGCTGAGTAGGCATAGCTGTCATGATCCATGCCGTGGCGGCGCATCGGGTACGCGAGATAGGAGGGATCAAGCGTCATGCTGCACCTCCGGTCTGTGCGCGATAGCTATCGACGATTTCCCCGGCGCGGGCGATCCACGCCCGGCCATCGGCGGCGATGTGGCGCAAAACTTCCTCGAAGGGGCCGATGCGATGGGGTTGGCCAATCAGGTAGCTGTGCAGCGGAATGCACATCACGGTGCCTGATTTTTCCCCTTCGGCCGCCAGGCGATCGAACTGGCGGATCAGTGTCTGCGCATATTCGCGCGGGCTCATGTTATAGATAAAGAAGCCGTAGTGGTCGTTCACCTCCAAGCTATACGGGATTGCCGTCAACTGGCCCGACGCGACATGAATGTCGGTGGGTTGATCGTCGTGGTAAAGATCACAGGTGTAATCCAGCCCGTATTCAGCGATCAGGTCCAGCGTGCGCGGTGTGTGGGTCAATGCCGGTGCCAGCCAGCCGCGAATGGTTTGGCCGGTGGCGCGTTTCACCGTGGCGATACTGTCCTCGATAATGGCACGTTCCTGCGCTTCGTCCATGCCATAACTGTATCGGGTGTTGTAGATGCCATGGCTGAAGAACTCCCAGCCACGCGCAGCGGCGTCTTCGACCACTTCGGGAATGTGATCGCACAGCGCGACTGACAAACTGACTGATCCGGGGAAGCCGTGCTTGCTCATCATGTCGGCCATTCGCCAGTGCGACACCCGGTTGGCATGGTCGCGGTGGCTGTAGCCGACGACATCGGGGTGCGGACGGCCCCAGCTTTTGCGGTGCGGATTGGCAGGGGGATCCAGCTCGTAGAATTCCAGATTGGGGGCCACCCAGACGGCGCAGGTCTTGCCACCCGGCCATTCCAGCCGTGGGCGGCCACGCCAGGGCGCGAATTCATACAGTCCGGGATCGGCGCGAAGAGAGCCGCTCATCAGCGCGCCTCCAGCCAGTCGATGACGGTCTGAACCGGCTCGACATCCGCGTACTTGATTTGCAGATCGGTCAGGTTGGCGAAGTGATAGCTCTCGTGTTTGTCGGCAGTGGTTTCGATCGGCACGATGGCACGGTAGCCATGGCTGAGCGCATCGACGGCCGTGGCCCGCACGCAGCCCGATGTGGAGCCGCCGGTCACAACCACGGTATCTACCCGGTGCCACACCAGGTAGCTGGCCAGCAGCGTTTCAAAGAAGGCGCTGGGCATCCGTTTGGTGAACTGCAAATCATCGGGGCCGACATCGCAGCGCGGGTCAAGCAGGTGCCGGTCAGACCCATACTTGATATTTTGCAGCGAATCCTCGGTGTCCGTGCGGGTGCCCCAGACGCCGGCATCGCTGCCGTCGGCCTTGTACGCGACCTGGCTCCAGATCACGGGCATCCCCTTTGAGCGGGCAAGCGCGGAAATCCGGTTGATGTAGGCGATCTGGTTCGGATCGGTTTCGTAAGCGGTGCGAAACAGGTCGGTGCGCGTGTAGGCTTGTTGCACGTCCACGTTCACGATCGCCAGTTTCTGCCCGAAGCCAAATTTGCGGCGCGCCGGATTGTTCATCAACTCTGCGAAGATTTCGCGGGCGGTGCGGGTGTCGCTTACCATTTTAGTGCCAACCAGGGTCAAGGCTGTCCTCCAAACTCTTGCTTGCATACATTCTGGCCAAGCGTTAACCGGTTGTCGAGCAAAAATGTCCGGACAACTTATGGCCACCCTGATCACACGTCATTACATCGACAGTGCTACGCGTTCCGGCCGCCGCCGGGTTCATTACCGCAAGTGCGGCAATGGCGGTCCAACCGTCTTGATGGTTCACCAAAGCCCGCGTTCGTCAGCAGAGTATGAACCGCTGATGCGGGAGTGGGCACGCCATTTTACATGCATCGCGCCGGATACGCCTGGGTTCGGGCAGTCTGATCCCCTTTCCCGGCCCGAGCCGGGGATTGACGATTATGCCGAAGCTATCGTCGAGTTTGTCGATGCGATGGGCATGGCTGGAACTCTGGCCTACGGTTTCCATTCGGGCGGAATCATCCTGGTCACGGCATTGCGCCGCAATCCCGACCGGTTCCGCGCCCTGGCGATCGGTGGGTACGCGATCTGGACGCCACAGGAAGTGGCGCTGTTCGGGCGCAGCTACCTGCCGCATTTCGTCCCTTCTGCTTATGGCGAACACCTGACCTGGCTGTGGAGCCGGATGCTTGAGCAGACGTGGTTCTTCCCGTGGTTCGATACGCGCAACGAAACCCGAATGTCCGTGGCGCACGATGATCCGCAGCGTGTGCACGGCGGGATTATCGACATGCTGGACGCAGGGAATGCCTATCGTGATGGCTATGGCGCAGTGATCAACGCCCCGCGCGATATTCCGGCGGCAGATGCTATCGTTCCGCCCTGCTTGATTACGGCCTACAACGGTGATCCTCTGCAGGCCCATATTGACCGTCTTGGCGTTTTACCCGCCAACTGGGCTGCCCGGAAGGTGGCCACACCGAAAGATCATTACGCCGACAGCGTCGACTTCCTGTTGGGTCACGCCGAGACTTGCGTGGATAATCTGCCCGAAACGCCCGACGCCGGCTTTATCGCCGTGCGAACCGCTGCGTTTGATGGCTTGATTCACTGGGCGGGCCGACGTGATTCGGGCGTGCTCAGAATCCATGCTCCGGCGCGTTCGGCGGCGCTGGTCGATGTTGCGGGCGAATTGGCTATCGATCTGCCGGGCCACGGGTTGTCGCATGGCTGGATTGGCGAAACGCCCGCGGAATGGGCGCCTTGGCAGGCTGTGATCGATGCCGCCGCCGCCGCACTTGGCGCCTCGCTGGTTGATTATGCGCCGCTGCCTGTTGGCGATGCCGATCAGCTTTATCCTGACCTTTCGCCTGACCGTCATGGCGCTTATCTGACACGCGCGTGGAACATCGTCAGGGCCGAATGCTTCTTTGCACCGTGGTACGATGCCAGCGCAGCCACGGCGATTTCTTTCCCGCCTGAAGCCGTCGCGCCCGAAGCGCTGGCAAAGGCACATCTGGCGCGGATCCGGGGCGTTTCCGCCCACGGCTGTCACCTTGCCCGACAATCCGC
>JAUPWC010000463.1 GCA_030916665.1 Verrucomicrobiota bacterium | reverse complement strand
GGCGGGCGGACGTTGCCTTGCATAAGCTTGGTGGGTTGGGAAACGGCCGCCGGGGCGGAAACGGTTTTCGCCGCGGTGATCGCGACCGGTGCGGCGGAGACGGCCGCCGGCTTTTTCGCGGCGCCCTCGACCGGCAGGCCGGCAACACTGGCGGCGTCGCCGGTGACCAGCGCGATGTCCTGGCCGATCAGCACGGTGTCCTCGAGTTTGATGTGCCACGCCTTGAAGATGCCGGCGAACGACGCCTCCACGGGATACACGGCCTTGTCGGTCTCGAGTTCACAGAGCACCTCGTCGTGCTTCACGGCGTCGCCCGGCTTTTTGTTGAGCGCGACCACGCGCGCGGAGCGCAGGCCTTCGCCCATGATCGGCACGCGCACGATGATGTCGTTGGTGCCGGCGACGACGGTGTTATGCGGGGCGTGGGCCTCGGCGGCGGCAAAGGGCGCGGTGGACCCGCCCGCCACCGGCGGCGGCGGGACGTGCGCCGCGATCTCCTCGCCGCGGGCCACATCCAGCGCCAGCGTGCGCCGGATCGCGTCGAGGATGCGCGGCACGTCGGGCAATGCGGCGTATTCGTAGATCGGGTTGTAGCCGATCATCACGTTGCCCTTCGACACGAGCAGCGGCGGGGCCTTCAGCGCGGCCCACAGGTCGGGACGGCCCATGAGGTGCGCGATGATCATCTGGCCGACGGAGCAGTTCTCGGTGTCCTCCTGCACGATGACGAGACGGCCGGTCTTGCGGACGGACTCCTCGACGGCGGTCTTGTCCCAAGGCACGATGGAGCGCAGGTCGATCAGCTCGACCGACGCGCCGTCCTTCAGCTCGGCGAGCGCCTCCTGTGATTTCTCCACGGTGTTGCCCCAGGCCACGAGGGTGAGATCGGTGCCCTCGTTGAGCCGGCGGGCGGAACCAAAGGGGATCGCCGCGATCGGCGTGCTCGACTCGCGCTCGGCCCACAGCATGTGCTTGGGGAGCAGGAAGAGCGTGATGTCCTCCGCGTGCATCGCGGTCCAGAGCAGACCGGCGGCGTCCTCGGGCGTGGACGGGATGATGATGTTGATGCCGGGAAAATGCGCGAAGACCGACTCGTTGGCCTGCGAGTGCCAGAGCGAGCCGCCGGGCAGGTAGGCGCCGTAGGGCGCGTAAAAGACCGCCGGCACCTTCCACTCGCCGTTGGAGCGCCAGCGGAGGTTGGCGAGATTCTGCACCAGCTGGTTGAAGCCGGGGTAGATGAAGTCGATGAACTGGATCTCGAACACCGGGCGCCGGCCGTAGAGCGCGAGGCCGCCGCCGAGGCCGATGATCGTGGACTCGGCCAGCGGGGAGTTGAACACCTGGGCCGGGAAATCGGTCGAAAGCTTCTGCGTGAGCCGGAACACGCCGCCCTTGGGGTCCTCGACATCCTCGCCGAAGATCATGCGCGCGGGATCGGCGTCCAGGCCGGCGCGAAGCGTGCGGTTGATCAGGTCGCCCATGCGGTATTTGCCGGGCTTGAACAGCTCGCCGGTCAGCTCGGGGGCCGGCCCCATCGACTCGACCATGAGGTCGCTGGCGCGGGGGTTGTCGGCTTTCTCGGCGGCGGCATAGTCGCGCCGCACCTTCTCCTTCAGGTCGGCGTCGAGTTTTTCGTAATCCATCTCGGTCAGGTCACCGTCGCGGACCATCTGCCGCTTGAGGTTGCGGATGGGATCGTGCTGCTCGATGCGGGCGATGTCCTCCTTCGAGCGATAGAGCGTGTGGTCGTCGGAGCTGGTGTGGCTGGAGAGGCGCTCCGTTTTCACCCACAGGAAGGCCGGGCCCTGGCCGGCGCGGAGCGCCGCCAGCGCCTGCTGCGTGGCCAGATGCACCGCGAGCGGGTCGGAACCGTCCACCACCTGCCACTGCGCGGGGTTGATCACCTGCAGGGCCAGCGGGTTGATGCGGCGCGTGGGGGTCGAGATGCCGTAGGCGTTGTCCTCCACGATCAGCATCAGCGGGAGTTTCTTCTCCTGCGCAAAGCTGACCGCCTCGTAGAAATCGCCCTGCCGGGTCGCCGCGTCGCCGATGGTGGTGACGACGACGCCGTCCTTCTGGTCCAGCTGCAAGCCCCAGGCGACGCCGCAGGCCGGCAAGAGCTGCGAACCCGTCGGCGTGGGCACGCTCACGATGTTCAGCTCCCGGGAGCAGTAGTGCGCCGGCATCATGCGACCGCGGGAGGCCGAGTCGCGCTTGGCAAAATACTCCAAGGCCATGAACCGGGTGGTCATGCCCCGCCCCATGCACAGACCGCGGTCCCGGTAGTAGGGCAGCAGGTAGTCGCCGTTGCGCAGCTGGACGCCCAGCGCCGCCAGCCCCTCATGGCCGCGGCCCGACACGTGGAAATGCCCCTTGCCCTGCCGGTTCAGGCTCTCCTCGCGCAGGTCGCCAGGTCGGCTTTCCAGCATCGTCACCAGCAGGTGCCGTTTTTGTTCTTTGTTGAGGGTCGCGACCTTGGCCATGGGCGGGATTGGTCTGGCATTACCCGGCAATCAGTTTGCAACTGCAACGCATTTCTCGGCGCCGACAGCTCAGCCCTTGTGCGGGCCTTGCACAACCGGCTGCCGTCCGAGGGCGGAGACAAAGGTCAGCACGCGCTCCGCCGTGTCGCGCGCGGTGGCGGGCCCGAGGGTAACCTGCACTTGGGCGGATTCGCCCACGGGATCGAAAAACTTCAGACCGATCAGTCGCTCGGGCGTGGGGATGGCGCCGCTGATTTCCGCCAAGCCGGCGCCGGAGGCACAGGAGGCCAGCACCATTTCCTTGGGCATGATCTGGGCGAACCGCTCGAAGCGCGCGCGCTTCGAGGCGATGTCCTCGGTCACGGTTTCGATGATGATGTCGCAAAATTCCAGGTCTTCCAGGCCGGTGGTGATGCTGATGCCACCCATCGCCTTGTGCGCCGCCGCGTGGTTGATCTCGTTGCGCTCCTCGGCGGCCCGGAACAATGCGCGCACGTTCTCCACCGCATGGGTCAGCGCGCCGGCCTCGAGGTCGTGCATCATCACGCCCATACCCTTGGTGGCGCACCAGTGCGCGATGCCAGTGCTGGTCTTCTCCACGCCGACGATGCCGACGGCGCGCAGATTTTTGGGGGACGGTGTCCCCGCCGGCAGCGGTGGAAACCAGGGATTCAGCGACGCAGCGTGACTCATGGCGGGGTTGACGGCAGAAAGGTTGGAGAGCGGGCGGGTCCCGGACAACAGATTTTATCGCCGGGTGAACTTGTGCAGGTATTTGAGCGCCACCTCGAAATCCTGCGGCCGGGGCGAGACCAGGGTCATCGGCTCTCGCGTAGCCGGGTGCTTGATGGTCAGCGCCGCCGCGTGCAGGGCCAGCCGCGCGATGAGCGGGCGCTCCTCGTCGCGGCCCTTGTAACCGCGTTTGAGGTCCGAGAGCAGCAGCTGCGTGTCGTTGCCGTAGAACGGATCGCTCAGGATCGGCGTGCCCGAGGCAGCCAGGTGGACGCGGATCTGGTGCGTGCGACCTGTTTGCGGACGACACTCGACGTGGGCAAACCCGGGGCGGCCCGCCGGCTGCGCGAACCGGGCCAGCACCTTGAAGTCCGTGACGCTCGCCTTGCCGTGTTTTTTCACCACGCACATGCGGCCGGGCTTGGCGTCGTCCTCCTTCAGCACGAAGTCCACGGTAAACTCATCCTGTGCGGGCAGGCCGACGGTCAGCGCCTCATAGACCTTGCCCACGGTCTTCGACTGGAACTGTCCGCTGAGGAAAT
>JAUPWC010000462.1 GCA_030916665.1 Verrucomicrobiota bacterium | reverse complement strand
GCCAAGCTGCTCGCCCCCGGCGCCACCGCCGTCGCTTATTCCTACATCGGGCCTGTGCATACCTGGCCGATTTACAAGGATGGCACCATCGGCCGCGCCAAGATCGACCTCGATCGCGCCGCCAAGGCCATCGACGCCAAGCTCAAGGCCTCGGTCGGCGGCCGCGCTTTCATCTCCGTCAACAAGGCCCTAGTCACTCAGGCCAGCTCGGCCATCCCGGTCGTGCCACTCTACATTTCCATCCTCTACAAGGTGATGAAGGCCAAGGGCACGCACGAGGCCACCATCGAGCAGATGCAGCGCCTCTTCGCCACCCAGCTCTACAACGGCAGCCAGCCCAAGTTCGACAGCGAAGGCCGCGTCCGCGTGGACGACTGGGAGATGCGCGACGACGTGCAGGCCGAGGTCTCGATGATCTGGCCGCAGTGCACCACCGAAAACCTCGACGCCCTTACTGACATCGCCGGCTACCGCACGGAATTCCTGAAAATGTTCGGCTTCGGCCTGCCCGGCATCGACTACGACGCCGAGGTCGAGCCGCACCAGCCGATGCTCTGAGCATCGGCAATTGGGAAGCAACAAGTGACAAGTATCACGAGTGCCCCCGACGGATCTGCTTCCTGGCACTTGATACCTGATACTTGTTACTTCTCTCCGCCATGAGAGTTGTCCTCCAGCGCGTCTCCTCCGCCAACGTCACCATCGGAGGTCGAGTGGCGGGACAGATCGGCCGCGGGTTGCTCATTCTCCAAGGCATCGAGGCGGCCGACACCGCCGCGGACGGAGAGTGGCTCGCCCAGAAAATCACCAGACTGCGCATCTTTCCTGACGAGGCCGCCCAGATGAACCGGTCGGTCGCCGACATCGGCGGCGAGATTCTGCTCATCAGCCAGTTCACGCTTCACGCCAGCACGGCGAAGGGCTCGCGCCCATCCTTCAACGCCGCCGCCAGGCCGGAGCACGCACGACCGCTCTACGAGCAGTTCATCGTCCAACTCGGCAACGCCCTCGGTCGTCCTGTGCAGACGGGCGAGTTTGGCAAGATGATGCAGGTGACTTTGGTCAACGACGGTCCCGTCACCCTGATAATCGATTCAAAAATCCGGGATTAGCGCGTGAAAAAATTGCTGCCCGGATGGCACAAAACACGCCGCACCGTGTCTCCCTGAACACCATGAAAATCCACCTCAACCCCTCTCTGCTGATGGCCGCGGCTCTCGTCGCGTGCTCGGCTCTCATGGCCGATGACGCCAAGAACGAAAACGTCAGCGTATCCTTCCATGAGTCCGAAAAATTCACCGATGTCCGCTCCAGCTTCGGCGGCACAACGGATGAGTATTACCTGACCACGCTGTCCAAGCACCTGAAGAAGGCTGCCGCGAAACACCTGGCACCCGGCCAGAAACTCGAAGTGACTTTCACTGACATCGACCTGGCCGGAGACTTCGTTCCGACGAATCCAAAAGCTCAGGACGTCCGTGTCATCCGGGATATCTGGATCCCCCGTCAAAAGCTGACCTTCCGCCTGCTCGACGAACAGGGCCATGTGGTCAAGGAAGGCGAACGTCGCCTGACCGACCTCAACTTCATGAACAACATCGGCATCATCGGCCGCAACGAGCCGCTCTTCCACGACAAGGCTCTGCTCACCGACTGGGTCGCCAAGGAACTCAGGTCCTGAGCGTTTCCCGCTTCGACGACATCATGCCCGGCCAAATGGCCGGGCATTTTCGTTTTCACTCCTCGAATGATTCCACACTGAGCGAACGTCCGTTGTCCTTCGCCCCGAGCGACAGAATGAACGGCGCAGCCACCCTGGCCCAGGCTTCGGCCTTCGGATAGGAAGCCGCGCCTTCGTCCCAGCACTGCCGCAGCATGTCGGTGTCGATCACCCCAGGGTTGAGCGGCACCGCAGCCATGCCGGCGGGCAGTTCCTGGGCGAGCGCCTGAGTGAGACCCTCGATCGCAAATTTCGACGCGCAATATGGCGCCACCTCGGGCGAGGTGCCGCGACCCCAGCCGGAGCTGAAGTTCACAATGACGCCGGCCTTCCGCTCCACCATGGCCGGCACGAAATGGCGGATGACGTTGGCCACGCCCTTTATGTTCACGTCGATCAGCTTGTTGAACTGGGCGGCGGGCACCTCCCAAAGCGGCGCCGGATCATTCATGAGCGCAGCGTTGTTGATCAGCAGATCGGGCGTGCCGTGAGCCGCGAATGTCTTCTCCGCCCAGAGCGCGACCTTGTTCTCCTCCGACACGTCCACGACCGAGAAATCGTTTGGCGCGGGATGATCAAAACGCATCTCGAGGATCGTCGCGCCCCGGCCGCAGCCGACGACGGTGTGACCGTTGGCCATGAACCATTCGGCCAAGGCGCGCCCGAGACCGCGGGTAACTCCGGTGATGACGACGAGCATGCGAGTCTCCTGGTCTCGCGCTTTACCGCGACTGCAGACGGATCTTGTTCAGACCCTGCTTGCGGCAGGTGTCCATCGCCTGCGTGACGTAGCGCAGGGGCGTGTTCTCGTCGGAGCGGATGATGACGGTGATGTCCTTGCTCACCCGACCGATCTCCTCAACAAGCTGCGCCAGAGCCTCGAAACTGGCGGCGCGGCCGTTGACCTCCACGCCGCCCTCCTTGGTGATGCTGATGGTGAGCGAATCCTTGAGTTCGCTTTTGCCGGCGGTCTCCACCTTCGGAAGCGTCAGGTTCATGGTCGTCATGGACCGGAACTGCATTGTGACAAAGGCGAAGAACACCAGCATCACGAGCACGTCGATCAGTGGCAGCAGGTTCAACTCCGGCCGGCGGCGGCGTTTGATAAGCAGTCCGCTCATGATTTGGCGTGGATAGCGAGGATGCGCT
>JAUPWC010000461.1 GCA_030916665.1 Verrucomicrobiota bacterium | reverse complement strand
GTCGGGAGCGATCGCGACCTGCAGCTTGCGCGCCGGCACATCGATCTCGATCTGGTCGCCCTCCTTCACAAAGGCGATGAGACCACCCACGAAGGCCTCGGGGGCCACGTGGCCGATGGAGAAACCGCGCGTCGCGCCGGAGAAACGTCCGTCGGTGAGCAGCGCCACCGTCTCGACCATGCCGGCGCCAGCGAGCGCGGCGGTCACACCGAGCATCTCGCGCATGCCGGGGCCGCCCTTGGGGCCCTCGTAACGGATAACCACGACGTCGCCCGGCTTGATCTTGCCGGCGGTGGCGGCGGCCATGGCGTCTTCCTCGTTGTCGAAGACACGAGCCGGGCCCTTGAAGTGCTTGATGGTCGTGCCCGCCAGTTTGAGCACGCAGCCTTCCTCGGCGAGGTTGCCCTTGAGGATGATGAGACCGCCGGTGGGCTTGAAGGGTTTGCTGGTCGGGCGGATGACCTGCTGGCCGGGCGTCTCGGGCGCGTTGCGCACTTCGTCGGCGAGCGTGCGGCCGGTGACGGTGAGCGTGTCGGTGTGCAGGTAGTTGCCCTCGTGCAGCCGGCGCAGGAGCAGCGAGATGCCGCCGGCCTGGTGCATCTCGACCGCGGTGTAGAGACCGCCGGGCTTGAGCGTGGCGATGGTCGGCGTCTTGGCACAGATCGCGTCGAACTCGTCGATGGTGAGCGACACGCCGGCCTCCTTCGCGAGCGCGAGGAGATGCAGCACAGCGTTGGTCGAACCGCCGGAAGCGGAGACGGACGCGATGGCGTTCTCAAAGGCCTTGCGGGTGAAAATCTGCGAGGGCTTCAGGTTGCCGCGCACGAGATCCATGACGATCTCGCCGCAACGGAACGCGGCCTTGTTCTTGGCTTCGTCCACGGCGGGGATGCCGTTCAGACCGACCGGGGAAATGCCGATGGCCTCCATGATGGTGGCCATGGTGTTGGCGGTGAACTGGCCGCCGCAGGCGCCGGCAGTCGGGCAGGCGGAGTTTTCAACGGAATTGAATTCCTTCTCGTCGATCTTGTGCGCGGCATAGGCGCCCACCGCCTCGAACACGTCCTGCACGGTCAGGGCCTTGCCGTTGTGGTGGCCGTGGTTGATCGAGCCGCCGTAGAGGGCAAGGCCGGGGATGTCGCAACGCGCGAGCGCCATCATCACGCCGGGGTTGGTCTTGTCGCAGGCGGAAAGGCAAACGAGGCCGTCGAGGTAGTTGCCGCGGACGACGAGCTCGATGGAGTCGGCGATGAGCTCGCGGGAGATGAGCGAGGTCTTCATGCCCTCGGTGCCCATCGTGATGCCGTCGGAGATGGAGACGGTGTTGAACTCGAGCGGCGTGCCACCGGCGGCCCGGATGCCGGCTTTTACATGCTCGGCCAGCGCGCGAAGGTGGTAATTGCAGGGCCCGATTTCGGTCCAAGTGTTGGCGATGCCGATCAGGGGCTTTTTCAAGTCCTCGTCGTTAAACCCCACTGCCTTAAGCATGGCGCGGGAAGGTGCCCGCTGGGGGCCTTCTGTGATGTGGTGGCTGTGGCGTTTGCCGGAATCCATAGGGAAAATGGTCATTCCACGCTACCGGAACATTACCGGGAGGGCGAGGTTGGGGTTTTAAGGGTCTGCGTCATAAGGGCTGGAGAATAAAAAAGCCGCCCTTTTCGTGGGCGGCTTCATCTTTTTTCTGTTTTCTCTCTTAGGAGTTTGAGACTTCGGCGAGCCGCCCATGGGTTATTGTGTTCTCGGCAACAAGGGCCAGAACGACGGTAATAAGGGCAATGGCTACGACGTTGAACATTACGGGAAGAGGGAGTTGAACGTGCGTATCGGCACAAATCCTGTCAACCCTCAGTTTTTGGAATCTTCGGGCGACTGGTCGCGGGATGTGTAAAAACACGCGCCAAGCCACATCCTCTCACCCCCGCCCGCGGATGTTCTGAGCGAGACGGAGGATGTCGGCGAGCACGCCGGCAGCGGTGACCGCTCCACCCGCGCCCGCACCGCGGACGACCATCGGGTATTCCTTGTAGCGCTCGGTGTGGAAAGCCACAAACGCCTCGGCTCCGCGCAAGGCGGCGGCGGGGTGTGCGCTGTCCACATCGACGGGGCCAACCGTGACCTTGGCGCCGGCAGCACCGGGTGTGATGCGGGCGAGATAGCGCGGCAGCTTGCCCTGCCCTTTGCTGGCCGTGACGCGGGTGGTCACGTCGGCATCGAGGCTGGTCAGCGACTGCATGAACTTCTCCGGGTCGCTCTCCTTGAGATAGGATTCGGGCACGAAGGGCTTGAGCTCCACGTCGGTCAGATCGACGCGCAGGCCGAGTTCGCGGGCGAGGATCACGGCCTTGCGGGCCACGTCGAGGCCGGACAGGTCGTCGCGTGGGTGCGGCTCGGTGTAACCCAGTTCGCGCGCGGTGCGCACGGCGACGGACAACGGCGTGCCCTTGGCGATCTGGTCGCACAGGAAACCGAGCGTGCCGGAGAACGCGCCTTCGATCGTGATGACGTGGTCGCCGGTGCGGACGAGGTTCTTGAGCGTCTCGATGACCGGCAACGCGGCGCCGACCGTCGTCTCGTAGTGATAGGCGCGGTAGTGCTTGCGCGCGCGGCCGAGCAACTCGTCGCGCTGCACCTGCGGCAGGGCCAGCGGCTGCTTGTTGGCCGAGACGACGTTCACGCCCTGGTCGAACGCGGCGAGATAGAGCTTTTCCATGCCGGGCGCGGCCGAGCAGTCCACGAGCACGGGATTCGGCAGGCTGGAGAGTTTGCCGAGCAGGGAGATGACATCCTTCACGGTCTTGCCTTCCTCGAGTGCGGTCTTCTGCAGCTCGACCGCGCGGTCGGTGGACAAACCGTGCTCGTCGAACAAGACGCCGCCGCTGGAGCCGACGCCCACGAGCCGGATCTGCACGTCGTGTTCGCGGCCGAGCAGCTTGTTCTGCTGGTCGATCTGCTTGAGCAGCGAGCCGCCCACCACGCCGCGCCCGAGCAGCAACACGCTGATTTCGGTGTGCGACAGGTTGAACGCGCCGTGCACGGTGCGGACGGCGGTCGCGGTCTGGTCGGCATCCACCACGGCGGAAATGCTGCGGGCGGAGGCGCCCTGCGCGAGCGCGCGGACGTTGATGCCCGCCGAGCCGATGGAATTCAGGAAACGTCCCGCGACATTCGGACGCCGGCCCATGTTTTCACCGACGAGGGTCACCATGGTGACCGGAGAAAGCACCGGTTCAATGCGCAGATCACCGGTCTGGATTTCGGGCGCGAGCGCCTCGCCGATGCTCTGCTTGGCCTTCTGTTCGTCGCTCTCGGGAATCACGACGGAGAACGACTGGCCGAGCGTGGACTCGGTGGTCATCCAGACACGCACGCCCGCTTCCCCCAGCGCCGCGAGGATGCGGCCGCCGACGGGCTTGCTCAGTCCGGTGCGGCGCGACTGCACGCCGATGAGCGCGAGACGCTCGAGACTGGTCACGCAGGTCGGGCGGTTGGGATCGGGATTGCCGGTCGCATCGATGCGCGTGCCGGGGGCCTCGGGCTGCGTCGTGCTGCGGATGACGAGCGCCGCGCCGCATTCGCGCAGAGGGATGATCGTGCGCGGGTGGAACATCCGGGTGCCGAAATACGCCAGCTCCAGCGCCTCGTCGTAGGACAGCCGGTCCACGGGCTGGGCCTCGCGCACGAGCGCGGGATCGGCGGTCATCACACCAAGCACGTCGGTCCACACCGTGACGGCGCTCGCCCTGAGCAGACCGGCCACGAGCGTGGCCGTGTAGTCGGAGCCGTTGCGGCCGAGCGTGGTGGTGTGGCCGTCGCGCGTGCGGCCGATGAAACCGGTGATGATCGGCACAGTGCCGCTCCAGCCGGGGAGCACGGCGGCGAACTTGGCCGAGGTGCCGGCCTTGTCCACGGTGGCGGCGCCGTGCGTGGCGTCGGTGACGACGAAGTCGCGCGCGTCCACCGCGATGGCGTTGACGCCCTTCTCCGTGAGCGCACGGGAGAGGATCGCCACCGAGATGCGTTCGCCGACCGAGATGATCGAGTCGAGCGTGCGCGGGGAACACTCGCGGGTGAGCTCGATGCCCGAGAGCAGGCGCTCGACCGGGGTCAGGATTTCATCGAGATCGTATTTGAAACCTTTCTGGCCCGGACCGCCGAGCACATTGCGGGCGATCGTCGTGGCGAGTTCCTTGGCCTGGCCGAGTTCGCGGCGGGCCTGGCTGATGTTGCCGCTCTCGGCGGAACGCGCGCAGAGGATGAGCCAGTCGGTGGTGTCGCCGGGCGCGGAGACCACGACCGCCAGCGGTTTCGGGGCGCTGGCGATGAGCTCGAGGACGCGCGGCAACCGGCCGGGTGTACCGACCGAAGTGCCGCCGAATTTATAGACCTGCCAGGCTTCGCTCATGATACGGGGGCCTCCAGCTGCAGCGCGCGGGCGAGGATCGGCGCGAGCGCCTCCCACTCCATCAGGAATGCATCGTGCCCGTGCAAACTGCTCATCGTCGCACGCTCGACGCGGGCGCCGGCCTTGCGCAGTTCGGCCTCGAGCACCGCCGCCTGCGCGGGCGTGAAGAGCTGATCGGTGTCGATGTCCACGACGAGCGTGCTCGCATGCACGCGGCTGATCGCGGGGCGGTTGTCGCCGGGCAGCGGTTGCAGCAGGTCGTGATGGTCCATCGCGGCAAGTTGCAGCTCGTAGGCCTGCGCGGCGAAGCGGTTGCGCAGCTTGGCGCCCTGATGCTCAAGGTAGCTTTGGACCGGATAACCGGATTGTGACGAACTCGCGAAGGCCGGGCGCGGCTGGCGCTCATCAAGCCCCGGCTCGGCGCGGTAGGTCAGGATGGCCAGCTGGCGCGCGATCTCGAGCCCCCGGCCGATGTTATCCGGATAGCCGGGGTCGAGCCGCAGAATCTGTCGGGCGACGTGGTTCCAACCGACGACCCAGGCGCTCGCGGCGACGCTGGTGGCGAGCGGGAGAATGCGCTCAAAGCGCGCCGGCGCCAGCGCGGCCAGCGTGAGCGTCACCATGCCGCCGAGCGAACCGCCGGTCGTCAGGTGAACCTTCCTGATGCCGAGCTTGTCGAGCGCGAGCAGCAGCCCGCGCGCGATGTCGATGCTGGTCAGCTCAAGGTTGCGCTCCTCCGGAAAACCATCGGTGCCGGGGCCGCTGCTGCCGTAGCAGGAGCCGAGATTGTTCAGGCACACGATGCGGAACTGGTCGGGGTCGAGCGCGCGGCCGGGCCCGATGACGGGTTCCCACCAGCCGCCCTGCCCGCCCGCCTGCGCACTGCCGGTCAGCGCATGCACGAGCAGCACGGTGGGCACGCCGGCCAGCGGTGCTTCCGGCGAATCCCCCTCGCGGCTCCACCACCAGCCGCGCGCACGGTGCGACCGGACCATGCCGCCCCGCTCAAGGGCGAGGTCGGGCAAAGCCAGTTCGAAGATACGCGGTGAAGCGGCGACAGTCGGCATGCAGGCGATGGAGGGATCGCCTCGACGTCAGCCAACCATCTGCGGAACTTCGTGGGTCTCCGCGCAAATCAACCCGCCACAGGGTCCGGCCACGCCCGCTTTGGGCGGGCGCTTGGCCCTGACGGATGATTTGGTTGATGGAAGCATGACAGGAAGAGGCTGGTATTTTTTCTGACGACTAAGGGACGCCACCCACCTTGTCGAGACAAGGGAGGAAGGTGTCATACTTGAGTGAGTCACTCAGAAACGTGTCATAGTTAACAAGCCGCCCCGCTGACACGCAGCGCGGAAGGATTCCGGCTTGTTGCGCGTGCCGCGACGACTACTGTGAACCCTCCATGTCCAAACGCTCCCAACGCATCGTGCTGAAGTTCGGTTCCGGCATCCTCTCGAAGGAGAAGGGCGTCGGCTTGAGCCGCCCACAGATCGCCCGCCTCGCGCGCGAGGTCGGTACCCTGGTGCGCGCCGGCCACGAGTGCGTCATCGTGTCGAGCGGCGCGGTCGCCGCCGGTCTGGCCACGCTGGAGCTGACCGCCAAGCCCAAGGAACTCGCCGCCAAGCAGGCCTGCGCCGCCGTTGGGCAGTCACAGCTCATGCACGCCTACGCCAGTGAGTTCGCCAAGCAGGACATCGCGGTCGCCCAGCTCCTGCTCACGCACAACGACCTCGACAGCCGCGTGCGCCACCTCAACGCCCGCGCCACCCTCTCCCACCTGCTCTCCCGCGGCAACGTCGTGCCGATCATCAACGAGAACGACTCCGTCGCCGTCGAGGAACTCAACTTCGGCGACAACGACCGCCTCTCCGCCGAGGTCGCCACCCTCATCAACGCCGACCTGCTGATCATCCTGACCAGCGTGGACGGCCTGCAGGACGCCGCCGGCAAGGTCGTGCCGCTCGTGCGCGATTTCAGCGAGGTCTCCGGTCTCGTGCGTTCCGACAAGGGCCACGTCTCCACCGGCGGCATGGTCACCAAGCTCCAGGCCGCGCAGCTCGCCGTAAAGGCCGGCATCCCGGTCAACATCGCCAGCGGCCGCAAAGCCGGGCTCGTTTACCAGATCGTCGCCGGCAAGCGCGTGGGAACATACTTCCCGGCCAAGTGATGCTCACAACCATCCAGTCTGTAGCGGCGGTCTGTGACCGCCGTGCCGCGACCCCGGCGGTCACCGACCGCCGCTACAGAATTTATTGCCATGTCTGATCTCGCCCAACTCGTCGCCCAACTCGGTTCGCAGGCCCGCGCCGCCGCGCGAGTGCTCGCGACCACGCCGACGGCGCGCATCGATGCCGCGCTGCTGGCCATGACCGACCAATTGATCGCCGCCGAGAAGGAGATTCTCGCCGCCAACGCGCAGGATGTTTCCGCCGCCCGGGCCAACGGCCAGACGCCCGCGCTCTTGGACCGTCTGACGCTCGATCCGAAGCGCCTCGCCACCTGCGCCGAGGGCCTTCGCCAGGTCGCCACCCTGCCCAATCCGGTCGGCCAGATCCTGCGCGAATGGACGCAGCCAAACGGTATCAGGATCGCCAAGATCCGCGTGCCGCTCGGCGTCATCGGTTTCATCTACGAGTCGCGGCCCAACGTCACCGTCGATGCCGCTGGCCTCTGCCTGAAGAGCGGCAACGCCGTGATCCTGCGCGGCGGTTCCGAGGCGCTGAGGTCCAACACCGCCGTCGCCGCCGCCCTCTCGCGCGGTCTCACCCGCGCCGGCCTGCCGGCCGCGGCCGTGCAGCTCATCCCCGTCGCCGACCGCGACACCGTGCGCCTGCTCGGCGAATCCGTCGGCACCGTGGACCTGCTCATCCCGCGCGGCGGCCGCGGCCTCATCGAGACCGTCGTGCGCACCGCGCGCGTGCCGGTCATCAAGCACTACGACGGCATCTGCGCGCTCTACGTGGACAAGGCCGCTGACTTCGCGATGGCCGAGCAGATCGCGCTAAACGCCAAGGTCCAGCGCCCCGGCGTGTGCAACGCCATCGAGACGATGCTCGTGCACCGCGACGTGGCCGACAAATTTCTCGCCCAGGCCGGTCCGGCGCTCACCGCCGCCAAGGTCCAGCTCCGCGCCGAGCCACGCGCGCTCGCCGCCCTGCAGAAGGCCGGAGTCGCCGCCGTTCCCGCCAAGGAGGAGGACTTCCGCACCGAGTTCCTCGACCTCATCCTGGCGGTGAAGGTCGTGGACGACTGCGCTGCCGCCATCGAGCACATTGAGGCGCATGGCTCGCGCCACACCGAGACGATCGTCACGGCCGACGCCGCGACCGCCGAGCATTTCCTGAACAGCATCGACAGCGCCGTCGTGCTCTGGAACGCCTCGACGCGTTTCAACGACGGCTTCCAGTTCGGCTTCGGTGCCGAGATCGGCATCAGCACCGACAAGCTCCACGCCCGCGGCCCGATGGGCCTCGAGGAGCTGACGTCCTACAAATACGTCGTGCGCGGCACCGGCCAGGTGCGAAGCTGAGGGAGCGGATTGGTTTTTATTGTGGGAGCGACCTTGGTCGCGACTGTCGCGTGCAAGCACGCTCCCACAAAGGCAGACCCGGACTATGCCGCAAAATCACGGCGTGTGCATAGGACTGGATTCTTCGCTCCGCTCAGAATGACAGAACAAGAACGTTACCACGGCTGCGTGTCATTCTGAGCACAGCGAAGAATCCAGAAATGATCGTTGGTGGCGGGAGGGCTCGCGTCTCTGCGAGCCGGCCGCGGTCGGTCGGGAGACAGACCCTCCCAAAAGCAGGAGGCGGAGGCCTGAGCCTCCGCCTCGGAAATACCAGGCGGGGTTCGGAGACCCCGCCCTGCAGCCGATTACCACTCACTCCAGCGGCACCTCGAAGAGGGCGACGCTGAGCGCGGGCACCTGCAGCAGGCTGGCCTTCGCCTCGGTGCGCTTGATATCCACGACGCGCGGTTTGCCCGGCGTGTTGTGCGCCTCTGCGTTCGGTCCGGTGATGTGCCAGCGGGTGGCGGGGCCGGCATACTTCAGGCCGACCAGGGCGAGCTTCAGGTCCACGGCTTCGCCGGTCGGGTTGACCACGCCGACCGTGAGGGTTTTGCCGTCCTTGGTCAGGGCGGCGGAAACATCGAGCGGCCCGGCGTCGGCCGACACCGCCAGCGGCTTCTGGCCGAACTTTTCGCGGTAGAGCTGGAGCACGAGGCCGGTGGTCTCCATCTCGGCGGCCACCTTGCTGGTCTTGATGGCACCGATGACGTTCACCGTCTGCGCGTAGTGCGCCATCTGGATCAGGTCGCTCTGCCGGTAGAACTCGTGCAGGCCGGCGGCGATGCCGAGGCCGTCCTGCAGTTCATAGACGCAGCCGAGCTCGCCGTAAGCGTATTCGCGGTGCCAGTAGTTCCATTCGTCCATCGCGATCGGCATGAGCTTGCCCTTCAGGTTGGGCAGGCTGGCCTGCAGCTTGCGGTGGCCGTCGGCCTTTTCGCGGATGGCCTTGCTGACCAGGCCGACATGCGTGAGCACGTCGGTGCGGCCGTTCTTGTTCCACGGCACGCGGCCGACGTAGAAGTGCTCCGAGAGATAGTTCATGTGCTCGGCGCAGTCTTCGAGCATGATATGCGAACAGGTCTTGCCGGATCGGGCCTGGGCCGGGTCGTGGTCCTTGTTGATGGTCGTGAGATCGCCGACGGCTACAAGCTGCAGCGAGGGATCAACCTTCCACATGTATTCGGCGACTTCGTTGTGCTTCAGCGTGTAGTGCTGCATCTGCATGAAGCCGAGCTGCCAGGGCCCGAACATCTCGTTGCCGACACACCAGTATTTCACGGCGTAGGGCTGGGCGTTGCCGTTTTTCGCACGCCAGCCGCCGGCGACCGTGTCGGCGCCGCCGTTAGTGTATTCCACCCACTGGGCGGCGGAGTAGGCGTCGCCGAAGCCGGTGTTGGCGGCGATCATGGGCTCGGTGCCGATCTCGCGGCAGAACACAATGAACTCGTCGGTGCCAAAGTCGTTGTGCTCGACGCCGGTCCAGGCCGGGTTCTTGCGCGGCGGACGGCGGTCACGGTCGCCGATGCCGTCGCGCCAATCGTAGCCGCTCACGAAGTTGCCACCCGGCCAGCGATAGACCGTGCCGTTGAGCTGCTTGAGGAGCGCGAGCGTGTCGCGACGCATGCCCTTGAAATTGTCGGACGGCATGAGCGAAGGCGGCCCGAGGAGCACGTCGCCGCCGGACACGCGCAGCTCGAGCAACGCGCCCTTCTCGAGACCGGCCTTGGGCGTGAGTGAAAAGGTCTGCTTGCTGAAATCACCGCCGCTGAAGGCGAGCTTGACGGAGGCCCGGTCGGCCGCGCCCTCGCCCCAGACAAGCGTCACCTCGATCTCGGCCCTGCCGCTCAGCGGCTTGGCCCAGACATAGCCGTCGTAACGGAGGTCGGCCTTCACCCCGAGATCGCGCTGGCGGAGACCCGCGCCCGCGTTGATGCGCGGCGAGTGCTTGCCGACGAACGCACCCTCTTTTACCATCGTCACGGAGGAAGCGTCACCGATGATCTGCCACGGCGAGGCTCCGACGACCGGAAATCCGCGCTCCACAACCTGGCCCGGGAAATCCGCGTTCTCGATCGCGCGGTAGGGAGCGTATTTCTCGGTGACCGGGAAATAGAACTTCCGGTCCTCCAGCATCTCGGCCCAGATGCCGCCGTAGATGCAGCGGCCCATGTGCTCGATGAACTGGCCGTAGATGAACGGATTGATGGGCGCGCCGGTCTTGGCGGCGTCCAGTTTGACCTCGATGGGCGCGGCGCGGAGCGCGGGCGTAAGCGGGAGCAGCGTGACCGCTGCCAGCATGGACAGTTTCAGGGATTTCATGGGGTAAAGGAACCGGGGCTACGCGCCCCGGAAGGGAATCGCCGCAAGCGAATACGCCTCTGCGCCAATCGCCAGTCGGTTCGGCAGCGAAGCCATGTGACCGTCAAGGATTCTGCGCTGAACCACGGCGCGAACGGCGGAATTGCCCGCCGAACACAGGGAAAACACGGAGGTCGCGGAGCAAGCCGGATGCCCGTGGATTCAGGCGTTGAACGCCGGAGACAGTTCGGCTGGGCTGTGCTGGCACCCCCACCCCACGCGTCCCATGATCGCCCTCATTGTTCTTGTCGGACTCTTCGTGTTGATCGTCGTCCTCGCCAAGCTTTTCGGCTCGGGCGCTCCGGGCACCCGTTCCTCCCAAGGCGGTGCCGGGGATTCCGGTTACGTTCCCATGGTCACCGACGGCGGACACTCCCCGCATCACCACACGCCCGGTTGCGGCCATGGCGATGCCGGCGGTGGCGATTCGGGCGGAAGCTCCGACGGTGGCGGGGGAGATGGCGGAGGCGGGGGATCAGACTGAGCCGAGCGATACCCCAGCCCCGATCACCCCGACAGCCTTGATCAAACGATGGAACGCTTCGCTTGCCCGTTGATACGCCTCCTCTGGATTGTTGCCTGTTGCCTTGGTGGGCTGTTGACAGCCGCGCCGGAGCCCAAGGTCGAGATGTCGGTCCAGCTGCCGCCGTTCATCATCGAGCAGACTACCGGCCCGAAGTGGCGCTACACCCGCATCCCGCGCTACGAAATCCTGTCGCGCTGCAACGACCTGACGACGGAGCAACTCGCCCTCGCCTTCCACCGTGCCAACCAGCTGCTCGGCCTGGTGCTGCCCGAGCGTTTCCAACTCGCGCTCGATGTGCCGCAAGCCCTGATCTTCTACGACGAAAAGCTCTGGCCGGTCGCAGAGCAGGCCGCAGTCGCCGCCTTGCTCAAGGCCCATCCGCCCGCTCGCGCCGACGGCCTGCCGTCACCGGGAACACCACCACGCGTCCAGCTCGAGCCGATCACCGGCGCCAAGCTGCTGGGCGCAAGCCCTTCGGCGCAGACTGCGGCTCGCGACAGTTTTTTCAGCAACCTCATGCTGAGCGACGCGGATTCGATCACCACCTTCGCCTTGGTGTCGTCCTCCACCCTCGATCCGCAACGGAGCTATCTGACCCCGGCCTACGTGGCCAACCTGCTCGAGCGCCGCACCCCCACGCTGCCCGAATGGTTCACGGCGGGTTTCATGCGCCTCTACGACCGCATGGATTTCGCGGACAACACCGTCACGGTCCGGCCCATCCGGTGGAATTTCGCCACGCAAGCCACCCCGGGAGCCCAACCCTCCGCTCCCCAGCCGGACCTGATTGCTCCCGCCGTTTTCTTCGCCGGAAAATCCGCCGCTGCGCCCGACACCTTCGCCTGGGTTGAACAATGCGAGCTCCTTGTAAGCTGGGGCCTTGATCCCGCACAGGGCCGCGCCACCGCCTTCTGGAAACTCGTGGAGCGCGCCTGCACCGAGCCAGTCACGGAGGCGCTTTTCAAGGAGTGCTTCGGGTTTGATTTCAACGAAGCCACGCGCCGGCTCGCCGCCTATGGCGCGAATCATCCCGGCCTCCGCTGGGTGCTGCCGGAGGAGTTGTCACGACCGCCGCCCTATCCGCTGCGGGACGCCACACCGCTCCAGATCGCCCGGATCAAAGGCGAGTGGGAGCGACTTGAAGCCCGCTACGGCAGAAAGAACCACCCCGACCTCGAAGACCACTACGTGACACTCGCCCGGCGCACCCTCCGCCGGGTCTACGACCGCGGCGACCGCGACCCGCGCCTGCTCGCCTCGCTCGGTCTGCTGGAGTTGGACGCTGGCAACAAGGCGGAAGCCGTCGCTCTCTTGGAAGAAGCCGTGCAACGCGATGTCGTGCGACCCCGGGCCACCTACGAGTTGGCCCGCTTGCGCTACGACGCCCTCGTCGGCCGCTCCACCCGCAACGACGACAAGTTCTCTTCCGCGCAAGTGGCCTCCGTCGTCGAGCCCCTGCTGGCCGGCATGAAGCGATCACCACCGCTGGCCGCCAGCTACGAACTGCTCGCGCACATCAGCGCGCAAAGCGTGACGCCACCCTCTGACGAAGTTCTCGCCGCGCTGGAGAATGGCGCGCGCCTCTTTCCGGAGAAACGCGCGCGCCTGCTCGAATTGGCCACGCAGCCAGCTGACTTCAAACCGCCGCGCTGAGAGTTTACGGCCTGCCCACGGATTGCCCGGACGAAGGCGTAATATGGCCGACGATTTCACGCCCGAAGCGATCGAACCAACCGCGCGGCGACAACCTGAAACCGGAGGGGCAGAACGACCGGCTACGCCGGCACGCCGCGACGTTTGGCGAGCATCGTGCGGCCGTAGTCCAGCGCGGCGGCGAGCTCCGCTTTCTTGATCGGCTTGGTGATGTAGTCGTCCATGCCGGCCGCGAGGCACTGCTCACGGTCGCCGACCATGGCGTTGGCCGTGAGCGCGATGATCCACGGGCGCGACTTGCTGCGCGGACGCATCTCCACGAGGCGGCGGGCCGCCTCCAGTCCGTCCATCTCCGGCATCTGCATGTCGAGGAAAACGATGTCGTAGTCCTGCTTCTCGATCGCGGAGATCACCTCCACGCCGTTCCAGACGACATCGGTCTGGTAACCGATGTTTTTGAGCAGATTCACCGCGACCTTCTGGTTCACGGCGTTGTCCTCGGCGAGCAACAGGCGGACGTTGGCCGACGAGACCGGACTCGTGACGACCGCGGCTACGGGTGCGGACTCGGTCTTCTCGCCGCAGATGACGGCGGAGAAGGCCTCGAAAAGCGCGGCCGGCTTGAGCGGTTTGGGCACGAGGCGGACCGCGAAACCTTCCGGGGCGCGGTGACCGAGGCCGGCCAGCAGCAGGAGGGGCAGCGCACGGGCTTGGTCGGTTTGCTGGAGTTTCTTCGCCAACGTGATGCCGTCCATCCCGGGCATCTGCACGTCGATCAGCGCGAGGTCGAAACGGCAGTCGCCCGTCACCGCAGCCAGCGCATCCTCGCCGTTGCCAACCGCCTGCGGCTCCATGCCCCAGCGCAGCATCTGGTCGATCAGGATCATCCGGCTCGTGGCGTTGTCGTCCACCACCAGGATGCGTTTCCCGGCAAACCGCGCGCGGGCGGCCTGAGGATCGGGCCGCATCACTCCGGGGAGCGCGCCCAGCGTGACCGTGAACTGAAACACCGAGCCCGTGCCGACCTCGCTCTCCACCCACATGCGCCCGCCCATGAGTTCGGCGAGCTTCTTGCTGATGGCGAGGCCGAGGCCCGTGCCGCCGTATTTGCGCGTGGTCGAGGCGTCCACCTGGCTGAAGGACTGGAAGAGCCGGCCGATGCCCTCGGGCGAGATGCCGATGCCGGTGTCGCGCACCGCGATGTGCAGGCTCACCGGACCGTCCTCGACCATCCCGCCGGTCTCGGGCTGCACCCGCACGACGACCTCGCCCTTTTCGGTGAACTTGAGCGCGTTGCCCACGAGGTTGAGGATGATCTGGCGCAGGCGCGTGATGTCGCCGCGTACCATCGCCGGGGTGCCGTCGGCGATCTCGTAGAGCAGATCGAGTTTCTTCTCGCCGGCCCGCGACGCCATGAGGTCGAGCGCGCCTTCCACGCAGTCGCGCAGCGAGAAATCGGCCCGCTCCAACTCCAGCTTGCCCGACTCGATCTTGGAGAAGTCGAGGATGTCGTTGATGATCGTGAGCAGCGCCTCGCCGCTGAGGCGGATGGTCTCGGCGAACTCGCGCTGCTCGCGCGTGAGCGGGGTCTCGAGCAGGATTGCGGTCATGCCGATGATACCGTTCATCGGCGTGCGGATCTCGTGCGACATGGTCGCGAGGAACTGGCTCTTGGCGACGTTGGCGAGATTGGCCTCGACCACGGCCGTCTGCGCGCGGTCCATGGCGATCTCGATCTGCTGGTTGAGCGACTCGGCGCACTCGACCGCGCGGCGCATCTCCTCCTGGTGGTGCTTGCGCTCGGAGATGTCGGTGAGTGTGAGCAGCAAGCCACCGGACGCACCGTTCTCCGGGCGTCGGTTCTGGAGAGAGAGCTGCCGCCACGCGACGCCTTCGGACAACTGGCAGCGCACTTCAAGAGTGAGTTCGTCGGCCTGCCCGGTGCGGATCTGCGCCAACCCGGCCTGAAATGCCTCCTGGTCCTCGCCGAAAATCGCCGGCACCAAGGCGTCCAGAGAACCCAGCGTGTCACTCGTCAGACCCGTGAGCCGACCAAGAGCATCATTGCTCCAAAACCCACCGGCCGGACCGGTGTCCTGCCAGGCCAGCCCCATCGGCAGCGACTGCACAATCCCGTTGAAGAAAAAGTCCCGCGCCGCTGGCTCCGTCGGCACAAGCGACGGTGACCAGCCTGGCTGACAGCCGGCTGTGGCGGGGATGTCCATGGTGGTTCCCTTGGAATATCGGCACTTACGGCAAAATCCGTAGGGTTTTTACAGGTCGCCGAGGTGACGCTCCATCCAATCCACCACCGAACCGTTGCTCGGCTGGCTCAACAAATCGCGCAATTTACGGGCTTGGGCGGCCGTGCGCTCGCGCCGGGCGGGGTTTTCCAAGCAGTCCTTCAGTTCCCGGGCAAAGACCTCGGCCTTGCCCGCGCCCTGGATGTATTCGGGATACATCGCCTCCTTGAGCAGCAGATTCGCGATGCCGAGGTGCTCAACTTTCACCAACAACCGGCCGATAAAATAGGTCAGCGGATCCGCCCGGTAGGTCACCACTCCCGGGATGCCCGCCAAGGCGCAATGCATGGACATCGTGCCGCTCGAGGTCAGCACGGCCGACGCGGCGACGGCGACGCTTTCGCCCGTGCGGCGCAGCTCGACCCCGGACGGCGGATTGGCCGCCTTAAGCACGCCGAGGATGTCCTCGCTCGGATACAGCACGACCGCCGGACGCTGGCCGCCCCAAGCTTTGTAACCCTCCAGCAGCACCGGGAAAATCCGTGCCACCGCGCCGCGCCGGCTGCCCGGCAACAGCAGGATCGGCCCGGCCGGATCGTAACTCACCGGCGC
Source organism: Verrucomicrobiota bacterium (assembly GCA_030916665.1). GTDB lineage: Bacteria > Verrucomicrobiota > Verrucomicrobiia > Opitutales > Opitutaceae > Lacunisphaera. Next base: position 5,223 of record JAUPWC010000461.1, on the reverse strand, counting down.
CGCGTAGTCCGGCGCCACGAAAGGATGCCCGACAAACTCCACCGGCAGCGACGTGTCGGCATAGACCTTTGGCTCGAAGGGAAAGATCGCCGCGAGGCCGTCGAGGTGTTTCGCCATCTCGAAGCGCCGTCCGGCGCGCGAGGCCCAGATCTGCGGGCTGATGAAATAGAGCGCCTTGGTCGGTCCGCCGGCCTTGGCCGAGTAGCCACGCTCGAACAGGCCCTTGGCGATGCGAAGATTGAGACCCGACGAATCGATGAAACAGATGGCGCGCGGCCGGTGCCGGCCGGTCCAGCTCACAATCTCGGCGATCAGCGCCCGGTAATAGGAAATTTTGGCGATGACGGCAAAGCCGAGCGCCGACTGCCCCGTGAGATCACGCAGCAGTTGCGCCCCCGCCGCTTCGAGGTGCCGCCCGCCCAAAGCGCAGACCTTGAGTCCGGGTTGTTTTGCCAGAAGACCGCGCACCATGCGCGCCGCGTGTTCGTCGCCCGAGTGCTCGGCCGCGACGATCAGCAGGTTCACAGCGCCGTGCAGCGGTGCCGGAAGTCCGTCTTGAAGGGCGAGCTTACTCACGATCGCACTCCTCTGTTGTAGGGCGGGGTCTCCGACGGAGGCTCTGCGGAGATGGCGAAGCAACCCCGCCTTGGTGCGATGACGACAAGGTGATCGAGGCGGGGTTCGGTGACCCCGCCCTACAACCCAAGCCACTGGATCGTTCGCTCCGCTCAGGATGACACGCTATGAGAATCATTTTCGTGTCTTTCGTGTATTTCGTGGTGCCCATCATCCCTGTTTCCGCCGGATCTCCTCCGTGATCGTGATCGCCACCTCGAGCGCCGACTTGCCGAGGGCGGCGCCGACCTTGGGTTCCTTTGCTTCCTTCACACTCTCGAGGAAGTGCGCCAGTTCGATGGCCAGCGGCTCGCCCTTCTCGATCGGGATTTCGTGAACGGGAACTTTGTCCTCGCCGGCCTTGGCTAGGCCGACCTTTAGTTTCAGGCCGTAGGCGATGATGTCGCTCTTCTTCACCAGGTGGCCCTTCTGGTTCATGAAATCGAGCGACAGGTAGGCGTTGTCCTGGAAGACGCGGATCTCGCGGTTCTTCTTCAGGCTCATGCGTGACGCGCTGAGGTTGGCCACGCAGCCGTTCTCGAACTCGATGCGCGCGTTGGCGATGTCCTCGGTCTTGGACAGCACGTTGATGCCGACGGAATCGATCTTGCGGATCGGGGACTTCACGAGCGCGAGCACGATGCCGATGTCGTGGATCATCAGGTCGAGGACGACCCCGACCTCGGTGCCGCGCGTCTGGTAGGGCGCGAGGCGCTCGGTGGTGATGTATTGGGGCCGGCTCGCGTGCTTCTCGAGATAGCTCATCACGGGGTTGAAATGTTCGATGTGGCCGACCTGCACGATGCGCCCGGCCTTCTGGGCCGCAGCCAGGACCGCAGACGCTTCCTCCAGGGTGGCGCAGAGCGGCTTTTCGATCAGGAGGTGGCAGCCTTGGGCCAGCAACGGCAGCGCGACCTGCGCATGCTTGTCGGTCGGCACGACCACGCTGACCGCCTCGCAGGCCGCGCCCAGTTCCGCCATGGTGGCGAAGCGGCGGCAGTTGAACTTGCCGCAGATCTCGGCCGCGCGCGTGTCGCTGGTCTCGAAGATGCCGGCGAGCTCGGCCCCCGGCAGCGAGGCGTAGATGCGCGCATGGTGCTGACCAAGCGAACCGACGCCGACAACACCGCACTTGATCTTGGATTTGGCCATGGGGGCGAACGTAGCGGCGGGAACCTCCGCGGCCAGACTGTTTTGGTGGAACCTGCACGCCACCACGCTTCAGGCCGCGGGCAGGCGCACCACAACCCGCAACCCGCTCCGGTCGGGGCGATTCTCGGCGTGAATCGTGCCCGCGTGCAACTCCACTATGCCGCGGCAAATCGCCAGTCCCAGCCCCGTGCCTCCGCCGCCTTCGCGCCGGACGGTGCCTTCGTAGCGGGCGAATCGCTCGAAAACCCGCTCCAGCTGGTTTGCGGGCAACCCCGGACCCTCGTCCGTCAGGACCAGTTCCCGGCCCTCGGCTTCGCGCCGGGATTCGAGCGAGATCGCCCCGCCCTCGCCGGAAACCGCGAGGGCGTTGCCGAGCAGGTTGAGCAACAGTTGCCGCAGCAGCCCCGGATCGCCGCGAACCATGCCGGGATCATTGCGTCCGAGGGTGAAACGCGCCCCGCCGTCCTCGGCGAGCACCGCGGCATCGTCGGCGAATTCGGCCACCAATTTGGCCAGATCGATGTCACGGCGCGGCAGTTGCAGCGCCCCGCCCTCGGTTTTCGCCAGAAAGAGGAGGCTCTCGATGATCCGGTTCAGGCGGGCGATCTCGTCGAGGATGTCCGAGGCCAGGGCCCCGGCCTCGGGATCGGCGGCCAAGCGGGCCTGCAGCTTCTCGGCGTTGAGGCGCGCGAGCGCCAGCGGGGTCTTCAGCTCGTGCGACGCCTCGGCCGTGAACCGCTGCACCTGGTCGAAGGAACGCTGCAGCCGGTCGAAGGTGTCGTTAAGCAGGTTGATGAGCGCGGTGAGTTCCCCATGGCCGGCGGCGACGGGGATGCGTTCGCTGAGATTGTCCGCCCGGATGCGCCGGGCGGTGGCCTCGATCGCGCGCACGGGCCGCAGCGTGGCCCGGCTGAACTGGTGGCCGAGTCCGACGCTGAGCAGCGCCGCCCCGGCCAGCAGCAGTCCGCTGACCTTCGCATAGTCGCGCAGCATGCGCTCCGTCGGTTCCAGCCGGCTGGCCACCTGCAGATGCCAGACCCCGTACTTCGTTTCCGAGATCAGCACACGCCCGGCCCCGGGCAGTTCCACCACGTAGTCGCCTTGCTCGCCGGCCAGCACCGGCAGCAGCGTAGCGCCGAGGTTGGTGGAGCGGAACGCCACGGCCCCGTGCTCGTCGCGCACCTGGATGTAGAACAGGGCGAAGTCGCTGTCGGCCTCTTCCTTGATCCGGTGGCCCACGTCGCCGGCGCCGCGCAGGACGGCTTCGAGGATCTCGCCGAGTTCCTCGCTTTCGATTGCGTGCAGATCAACCAAGCTGGCCATCGCCTGCCGGTGCAGCAACCACCCGCCGGCCGCGAGCACCGCCGCGGTCGTGAGCGTGACCAGCACCGCGAAACGCACGGTCAGCCGGAGCGTGAACGAATGCTTCATGCCAGCTGGTAACCCGTGCCGCGGATCGTGCGGATGAACGGCTCGGCCCCCGGCGGCTCGAGCTTCCGCCGCAACCGGCGGACATAGACGTCAATCAGGTTGGTTTCCATGTCGTAGGACGCCTCCCAAACCTTTTCGGCGATGAGCGTGCGCGTCAGCACGCGGTTCGGATTCTGCAGGAACAGTTCGAGCAGGGCCAGTTCGCGACCGGTGAATTCGATGCGCTCGCCTTCGCGCGTGACCGTGCGCGCCAGCAGATCAAGCTTCACGCTCCGGTGCTCGAGCACGGTCGCCACGCGGGCTCCGGCACCCCGGCGGCGCAGCAGCGAACGCAGGCGCGCCAGCAGTTCCTCCACGCTGAAGGGTTTCGGCAGATAGTCGTCCGCGCCCAGGTTCAGCCCGCGGATGCGGTCCTGCACGGCGTCCCGCGCACTGAGGATCAGCACGGGCTCGTTGAAACCGCTCGTGCGCCACTCGCGCAGCAGGTCCAGGCCGTCGCCGTCCGGCAAGCCGAGGTCGAGCACCACGGCGTCGTAGGGCGACTCCGCCAGCGCATCCCGCGCCGCGGCGCAGGAACCGACCAGCCGGGCGGTGTAGGCCTGCTCGGTCAACGCCCGTTCCACGAACTGGCCGACCTTCCGCTCGTTCTCGACAACCAGGATTTTCATCGGAATGCCCTCACTTGTGCAGCAACTTCACGTGGCGGGCGAGCCCAAGGATTTCCGCATCGCTGAAGGCCTCGTGCCCCGCCATCCCCGTGCCGGGTGAACCGAACTTGATCACCCGCGCCAGCCCGGCCTCGTCGCCGTCCGGCACGCGTCGCCAGGCCTCGCGCGTCCAGTCCGGCGGCGGCAGGCGGAACCGCGGCACCAGCGGTCCGTCGCCGCGTCCTTCCGGGCCGTGGCATGGCACGCAATTCTGTGCGAAGAGTCTCGCGGCCCCGGCCGGGTTCACCCCGGGCGCCGTCATCACCGGCTGCCAGCTCAACGCCAGCTCCCAATGCTCGCCCTCCGTTCCCGCCCCCAGCGAGGCCAGATAAGCCACCAGCGCCTCGCCCCGTCCGTCGCCCGGCGCGAAGAGGTGCCGGTAGGACGGCATGCGCGAACCCGGCGACAGCGTGCGCGGCTCCTGAAGGTGCAACCGGTTCCACTCGGGCGAACGCCGGTTGCCCACGTTCGTCAGGTCCGGCCCTTGCCGGCGGTTGCCGGGCAGGGGCGGTCCGCCGCGCAACAGATCCTCCAGCGGATGCGCCGGTCCCCAACGCTCGACATCCGTCCTCACCCCCGGCCGCACATACTGCGAGTGACAGTGCATGCAGCCCTCCGCGATAAACACGTCCCGGCCGCGCGCGACGAGGGGGTTGCCCTCATCCGCCCGCACCGGCCTCACCAGTGCCAGCAAGGCCAGCATCACCAGCCCCGCCCGGCGCCATGGCTGCAACGTCAGCGCCAGCCCGGCTCCGCTCGCGGCCACGAACCACGGCGGCACGCCGTGCAAATCCTGCGCCAGGCCGATGCCGAGCGCCGACCCGATCCAGCCGGCGACCGCAAACACCGCCGCCGCCACGCCGGGCCGGCCGTCGCGTGCCGCGAAACAGACCAACGCCGTCGAGTAGAGCGAAACGCCGCCCGCATAGAGGAAACCGGTCGCGCCGCCCGGCTCCGTGGCCCCGAGCGACAGACACGCGACCGCCAGCGCCAGCCAGGCCGCGCCGGCGACCACGCGAAGACTGCCGCGATCCAGCAGCCAGCCGGCCAGCAGCGCCGCGCCCAAATGCACGGCCCCATTGCCCCACAGCCGGCTCAGGCCGGACCACGTGGCTCCGCGCAGCAACGGGGTTTGCTGGATGATGTAGAACGCGGCCGAATCGAGCCACACCAGCGCCAGGAAAACCGCCACCCAACGCCAGACGGAAGCACGGCCCGTAGGCTGTGCCGCCGTCCACACCGGCCGCACCCGTGCAAGACCCAGTGCCGCCACCGCCGCGAGGCCCGCGCTGATCCACGCCTGCGCCGTCGTTCCCGC
>JAUPWC010000046.1 GCA_030916665.1 Verrucomicrobiota bacterium | reverse complement strand
CCACCCGGGGCCGCGGCGGTGGCCTGCGGCTGATGGCCGAGCCCGAGACCATCCGCATCGGCGACGTGGTGCGTGCCACCGAGACCGACTTCAGGCTGGTGGAGTGTTTCGACGCCGCCACCAACGCCTGCACGCTCACGCCGAGCTGCCGGCTGAAGCACCTCTTCGACGACGCGCTGGCGGGCTACTTCAAGGCGCTGGACGGCGCCACGCTGGCGGACATGACACTAGGCCTGCAAGGCCCGCCAGCGACAACAGCCAGGTCCAATCGATCGCAGGCGGGCCGCAAGCTGCCTGCAGTGGTGGCCGCACCGACCCCGCGGCGCGCAACACGCCCGGGCCGCGGCGCCTGAAGGCCAAAAGGAGCAATCTCACCATGGCCCTGACCCTGCCCGGCCACAGCGCCCCTGCTGTCGGCTTCGAAGTCCCGCTGGAAATGCTGGCTGCCTGCCACGGGCGCGTGCAGCACCAGTGCGAAACCCTGCTGCGTCTGGTCACCCACCTGCAGACCCATGGCGCGGACCGCCCTGCGCAAGAAGCCGCGAGTGCTGTCATGCGCTACTTCGATACAGCAGCGCGCCACCACCACGAGGACGAGGAGCAGGACCTGTTTCCCGCCCTGCTGGAGTCGATGGCTGGCTCCGATGCGGTATGCCTGCGCGAGCTGACCGCGTCGCTGTGCACTGACCACCGCCTGCTGGAACAACGCTGGGCCTCATTGCGCCAGCAGTTGTTGCAAGTCGCAGAAGGCGCCGCTTCAACGCTGGCCGATGCCGACATACCGGGCTTCGTCAGGTTGTACGAGCAGCACATTGCCCGCGAGGAAGCCGAGTTGCTGCCCATGGCGACCCGCTTGCTGAGTGATATCGAACTGGATCGCATCGGCCTGGCCATGCGCAACCGGCGTGGCGTTGTCGCGGTGACTGCAGCGATTGCGCTTCAGCCCTGATCCATCCGCCAGCCGCTGATGACGGCTGATGCTTCGGCTCCAGCCTTCGGATGCGCTGCGCGGACAGGACGACCCGCGATGACCCAGTTGGCAAGCCGTTCTCCCGGCCCGCAGAACGCCGTGTGCACCGCCGGGTCGGACACCGAAGCGCCGCTCAGCGCCTTGGCACCAAAGCCCATCAGGTGCAGTGCATTCATGAAGTTCATCAGCGCCGCGCCGACGCACAGCCACTGCTCGTGCGGCGGGACATCGGGCACGTCGTCGCGCACGCGGGCGACCAGGGCAACGAGCCCGGGGCCGTTGAAGGCACGCGCCCGGGCGCGCTCGACTTCTTCGGTGGTCTGCCCACGTTGCTGTGCACCCGCTGCAAACAACCCGGCCAATGCAACGCGCTGGCTGTCACCAATCACGACAAACCGGAACGGGCGCAAACTGCCATGGTCGGGCGCACGCAAGGCCAGGTCCGCGGCGCGGGCCCACTGCTCTGCGCTCGGCCCCGGTGGCGTCAGGTACTTCGGCCCCATCGAGTAACGCAGCGCCAGCAGCTCCAGCAGTTCGTCCGCGGCGTTCACCCCTGCCGCCCTGCCAGGTACACCGCCGCCTGCACACGCGAGCTGAGGTTCAGCTTGCGCAGGATGTGTTGCACGTGGATCTTCACTGTGGCTTCGGCGATGTTCAGGTCGCGCGCCAATTCCTTGTTGCTGGCGCCCTTGGCGATCAGGGTCAGGATCTCGCGCTCACGCGGCGACAGGCTGTGGATGGGGTCGGTGTCGACGGCCGGCGGCGGTGGTGTGGCAGTGCCCTGCCCAGTCTGGAAGGCATTGACCAGCTTGCTCGTCATCTCGGGGCTGACGACCGATTCGCCTGCCATCGTGCGTTGGATGGCCGAGGCCAGCATCTCGCTGTCCATCGTCTTGAGCAGGTAGCCGCGGGCGCCGCCGCGCAAGGCTGCCGCCAGGTCTCGCTCGTCCTCGCTGACGGTCAGCATCAGCACCCGGGCTTGGGGCGCCGAGGCCTTGAACCCGGCCAGCGCGTCGACGCCGTTGACGCCAGGCATGTGGTTGTCCAGCAGGATCACGTCGGGCTGGGTTTGCGCCGCCCGCTGGTGCGCCTCGTTGGCGTCGCCGGCCTCGGCCACCACCTGAAAGCGGGCGTCGCCCGCCAGCAGCGAAATCAACCCGCGGCGGAACAGCGTGTGGTCGTCGACCACCAGCACGCGAATGGGCTGTGCGGCGATCATGCGGCCAGCCCCAGGCGTTCGGGCAGCTTCAGCACCACGCAAGTGCCCGACCCTGGCACCGAGGCCACCTCCACAGTCGCGCCGATGTTGTGCGCCCGCTCGCGCATGATGCGCAGCCCCACATGGGTCTCGTCGGGGCCGGCGCCATCGGGGTCGAAGCCACAGCCGTCATCGCGCACCTCCACGCGCCACTGCGGCGTCTGCTGCACTTCCACCCACACCTCTCGCGCCTGCGCGTGTTTGCGCACGTTGGAAAGAGCTTCCTGCACCACGTGCAGCACCTGCACCTGCACGTCGGCCGGCAGCGGCATGCCGTCGCCTTCGATCTCCAGATGAGTGGCCAGGCCGGTCTG
>JAUPWC010000460.1 GCA_030916665.1 Verrucomicrobiota bacterium | reverse complement strand
TTGCACCGATGCGGAGATCCCCGGCATCATCCAGCGCGTGCACCGGCAGCACGGTTACGTGGCCGACCCGCACACGGCCTGCGCCTTCAAGGAGCTGAATCCCCAGCGGACGAGCGTGGTGCTGTCCACTGCGCACCCCGCCAAGTTTCCCGCGGCCATCCGGGACGCCATCGGGCAGGAGCCCACCGCACCGGCACTGGACGAGCTGAAGTCGCGCCCGATCGTGAAGCACCGCCTGCCGGCCGACGCCGAAGCGATCAAGGCCTTCATCACGCAGCGGGCGGTGTAGAGTCTGTCCGGATAGCCCTGCCTTGGGTGGGCCGCGTGCTTGCACGCGCGGCATTTTTACCCGGAGTCCGACCATTGAGTTTTACTCAAAGAAGCTACCACCATTGTCATCGCGAGGTGCGCGAACCGCGCCGTGGCGATCCAGCTGGATTGCTTCGTCGTTTCACTCCTCGCAATGACAGGCGATTTGTAACTACTTTTCGTAATCTTCAATAGGTCGCTGGCCCACGACAAACCGCGGAGGCGACATTTGGCAGGTTCTTGCCCTTACGCGGACTTAAGGCCTCGCACTGCGATTCATTATGCGGGCTGCAAACCCGGGCTGCGCGCCGGGATGCGCTCGCGGTGCCGGGCTTGGATCGGAGAATCGGCGTGTGAGCTTTCAGGATCACTTCTCGACGCAGGCGAGCGGTTACGCCAAGGCGCGACCGGTGTATCCGTCGGATTTGTTTGTGCAGCTCGCGCGCCTGGCTCCGGGACGCAGACTGGCCTGGGATGCGGGAACGGGCAACGGGCAGGCGGCGGTCGCACTGGCTGCGCACTTTGGACGGGTCGTGGCGACTGAACCGAGCCAAGCCCAGCTCGCGCAAGCCGTCGCGCATCCGCGGGTGGACTACCTGGTTTCTGCCGAAACGGCGCCGATGCTGGCGGACGCCTCGGTGGATTTTGTGACGGTCGCCCAGGCGGTGCATTGGTTTAATCGCGCGAGTTTTTATGCCGAGGCCAAACGGGTGCTGCGTCCCGGGGGAGTGCTGGCCATCTGGTCCTACGAACTGTGTCTCATCACGCCGGGAATCAATGAAGTCCTGCAACTGTTCTACCGGGGCGCGATCTGGCCATGCTGGCCTCCCGAAAGGCGGCATGTGGAGGCCGGCTACCGGGATTTCGACTTCCCGTTTCAGGAGATTCCTTTCCCCGCGAGGACGATGGAGCATGCTTGGACTCTGGCCGAATTCGCCGCCTACCTGCGGACGTGGTCGTCGGTGGTCCGCTACAAGCGGGAGAGCGGGATCGACCCCGTGTCGGCGTTGGAGGCGGAACTGGCTGTCCTGTGGGGGGATGGCCGTCGCCCGATTGTCTGGCCGCTGGCCGGAAGGGTGGGACGGCATGCGGGGTAGCGTTCAAAAAAAGTCCCTGCCGCGCCCGAAAAATCCCCGTGTTTGCGCTCGCGGACAAGCGCGAGACATCCACTCTCACGACTCGTGAAACTTCGCATTCCCTTCGACCGCATCAACTGGGTCAACAGCTCCTTCCTCATCGGAACGGCCGTGGTGACCTGCACGGCCGTGCCGCTCTATCTCTGGCACTATGGCGTGGATCTCTTCCAAGTGGCGATGTTCTTCCTCTTCTTCATCGCCAGCGGCCTCAGCATCACGCTCGGCTACCACCGCCTTTTCTCCCACATGGCGTTTCAGGCCACCTGGCCGGTGCGGCTCTCCACCCTGATCTTCGGCGCGACGGCCTTTGAGAACAGCGCCCTCGCGTGGGTCTCCGACCACCGCCGCCACCACAAGCATGTGGACCACGACGATGATCCCTACGACATTTCCAAGGGATTTTTCCACGCCCATATCGGCTGGATCCTCTTCAAGCTCAACCCCGTGCCGCCGTGGGACAACGTCAACGACCTCCGCAAGGACCCGCTCGTGATGTGGCAGGAGCGCTTCTATGTGCCGATCGCCGTGGGCTTCGGCTTCGTGCTGCCGACGCTGCTGGGTTACTGGCATGGCGGTGCGATTGGCGCGCTGGGCGGTTTTCTCATCGCCGGTGTGGCGCGCGTGACCGCGGTCCAGCACATGACATTTTTCATCAACTCGCTCTGCCACACCGTGGGCAGCCAGCCCTACTCGAACAAGTGCAGCGCGCGCGACAGCTGGCTCATGGCCATCTTCACCTTCGGCGAGGGCTACCACAACTATCACCACGAGTTCCAGCACGACTACCGCAACGGCGTGAAGTGGTGGCAGTGGGATCCGACCAAGTGGACCATCTGGACCCTGGAGAAGCTCCGCCTCGTGCGCGGCCTGCGCCGGGTCTCGGACGACAAGATCCTGCTCGCGCAACTCACCGACACCCGCCGCCGCCTCGGCGAGCAGATTGCCTGCCCCAAGATCAGCGCCAACGCCCGATTGCATGCCCTGTTGCAGGCTTCCGATGCGAAGCTGCACGAACTGGGCCAACGCTGGGAGGCCCTCAAGGCCGAGTATGCCGGCAAGGCCAGCGCCCTGCGCTCCGAGTATTCCGACCGAGCGCAGGCGCAGTTTGAGGAAGCGCGTCATGCGCTGGAGGAGATGCGCCGCGAAGTCCGGCAGGCGACCCGCCTGCTCAAGCACGCCGCTGCGGCGGCCTGAGCTCCCTCATAATTATTTCGCCAGAGGCGGGGCTTCAAAGCCCCGCCTTTTTTTGGGAATCGCTACAGAGGGCTCAACGAGGAAGTAGCCGCGCTCGAGTCCCGCGTTCGCGGGGGCGAAAGCGTGGTCAGCGAGTTGTAGGGGCGCGGCTCGTCCGCGCCCGTTTCTCAGTTTTATCGTCACGGGCGCGCACAAGGCACGCCCCTACCAAATATAATCCCCGGAAATCCAAGATGATCACAGCAACGGTGCCAGCAGGCGCGCGATTTCCTCGCCGAGGGCGGGGAAGATGCGGCGAGCGCGTTGCTTCTCGGGCAGCGGGCGGCTCAGGGCGAAAACCTCCTCGCACCAGGCGCGGATGACGGCGGCTTCTTCGGCGGAGTAGGCCACCAGGCCGATCTCGAAGTTCACGAAGAGGCTGCGCAGGTCCATGTTGGCCGAGCCGAAGAGCGTGGTCTCGCCGTCCACGAAGAGCAGCTTCGCATGGTTCATGCCGGGTTGGTAAAGCAGCACCTTGACGCCGGCCTTCTTGAGCTCGCGCAGGTGATGACGGCGCGCGAGGTCGGTGATGCGGTGGTTGGAACGGGCCGGCACCACGATGCGCACGTCGAGCCCGGCGCGGGCCTGCACCATGAGCGAGCGCTGGAGCACCTCGTCGGGGATGAAATAGGGTGTCACGATCCAGACGCTTCGCTGTGCCTGCTGCACGAGTGAGAGGATGCCCTCGTAAAGCGGATCGCCCGTCACGTCGGGTCCGCTGGCCACGACCTGCAGATTGGCGCGGCCGGCCGGGCGCGGCCATTCGGGCGGC
>JAUPWC010000459.1 GCA_030916665.1 Verrucomicrobiota bacterium | reverse complement strand
TCACCCGCTCCTTCGCCAAGCTCGGCGTGAAGGTCGAGCACGACGGCGACACCGCCATCGTCCGCAAGCGGCAGAAGCTCGTCGTCGAGCAGCCGTTCACGACCAACCTCCTGCCCAAGATCGAGGCCGCGCCCTGGCCCTACTTCCCGGTGGACCTGCTGCCCTGCATGATCGCGCTCTCCGTGCGCGCGAAGGGCGAGGTCATGTTCTGGAACAAGGTCTATGAGGGCGGCTTCACCTGGATGTCGGAGCTGGCGAAGTTCGGCGCGCATGTCGTCGTGAGCGACCCGCACCGCGTCACCGTCTTCGGGAACCGCCCGCTGCGCCCCGTCACCGTCGAAGCGCCCTACATCATCCGCGCCGCCGTCGCCCTCTACATGGTCGCCGCCAGCATCCCGGGAAAATCCGTCGTGAAGAACGCCGACACCATCAGGCGCGCCCACCCCAACTTCGTCGAAAACCTCCGCTCCCTCGGCGCGGACGTGGAGTGGAAGTGAGGGGATTTTCGATTTTGATTCTCGATTTTCGATTCCCACAAAACCCGCCACGGATCACACGGATGCACACGGATAAATCCCCCTTTGCCTGTCATTCTGAGCGGAGCGAAGAATCCAGAATGACGTTCGCAGACGTCCGTGCCTCTGGATCCTTCGCTCCGCTCAGGATGACAGATCGCGCTTATTGATCTGACCATCCGTGCCTATCCGTGCCCTCCGTGGTTAAACCTTCTGCTGTTTCCTCCGTGTCCCAATCCAAAATCGAGAATCAAAAGTCGAAAATCCCTTCGCCGAAGGCGACGGGCACCGACTTCCTCGCCACCACGCTGACCGCGCCGGTTTCGCCGACCGAGGCGGCGCTGCGGCCGCTGTCCTTCGCCGATTTCTCCGGCCAGCCCAAGACCATTGAACGCCTGCAGGTCATGGTCGGCGCCGCCAAGCGCCGCGGCGAGGCGCTGAACCACATCCTCCTCTCCGGGCCGCCCGGCCTCGGCAAGACCACCCTCGCCTTCATCCTCGGCCAGGAACTCGGCCGCAACGTCCGCGTCACTTCCGGTCCGGTCATCGAGAAGGCGGGCGATCTCGCCGGCCTCCTCACCAACCTCGAAGAAGGCGACCTGCTCTTCATCGACGAGATTCACCGCATCCCGAAGACCGTCGAGGAATACCTCTACTCGGCGATGGAGGACTTCCGCCTCGACATCATGATCGACCAGGGGCCCAACGCCCGCAGCGTGCGCCTCTCGATCCCGAAGTTCACCCTCGTCGGCGCCACGACCCGCGCCGGCCTGCTCACGGCGCCGCTGCGCTCGCGTTTCACGCTCAACACGCGCCTCGACTACTACGACCGCGCCACGCTCGAGGGCATCGTCCGCCGCAGCTGCGGCCTGCTCAAGGTCGAGCTCGATGCCGGCGGCGCGAAGGAAATCGCCGCCCGCGCCCGCGGCACGCCGCGCATCGCCAACAACCTCGTCAACTTCGTCCGCGACTACGCCTCCGAAAAGGCGCAGGGCAAGATCACCCAGTCGGTCGCCGCGGCCGCACTCGAGTTGCTCGAGATCGACGCCGCCGGCCTCGACGAGATGGACAAACGCATCCTCCGCCTCATGGCCGGACACTACCAGGGCGGCCCCGTCGGCCTTGGCACCATCGCCATCGCCGTCGGCGAGGAGGCCGACACCCTTGAGGAAGTCCACGAGCCGTTTCTCATCCAGGAAGGCTACCTCGCCCGCACCGCCCAGGGCCGCGTCCTCACCGCCAAGGGCTACGGCGCCATCGGCCTGAAGGCCGCCGCGGGCGGCGACCAGCAGTCGCTGCTTTGAAATGGACCGTCTGCGTGGCAGGCTGACCTTGCTCGCCGTCGCCGCGGCGGCCGCAGCCTACACGTTCTTCATCGCCTGGTATCACGCGCCCTACGCGGGCGGCTCGGACTCGTCGGGTTACCTGAACAGCGCGCGCCTGCTGCTGGCGGGACGACTCACCGCCCCGCTCACGCTGCCACCGGAACTTCCGCCCGACCTGCTCCCGCGCGCGCACTTCGCGCCGCTGGGTTACAGCCCGGATCCGCGCGGTCCCGACCTGCTGCCGAGTTACCCCGTGGGCCTGCCCCTGCACTTCGCGGCCGCGGGCAGCCTGATCGGTCTGCGTCCGGCCACGACGTTGGTGGCCGTGCTCTCCGCGCTCGGCCTGGTCGGCCTGCTCTACCTGACCGCCCTCGAACTGGGCGTGCGCCCGGGCTGGGCCGCCGGGCTCGCGGCCGGGGCGGGCCTGTCCCCATTGACCCTGTTTTACGCCCTGCAGCCGATGAGCGATCTCGTGGCCGCGACTTGGACGGTGCTGGCCATGCTCGCTGCCCTGCGCTCCGCCCGCCATGCCGGCTGGGCCCTGGCCGCCGGTGCGGCCTTCGCCGTTTCGGTGTTGGTGCGGCCGACCAACCTGCTGCTCGTGCTGCCGGCGCTGGTGGCGCTGGCCCCCAATCGGCGCGCTTGGCTTGCCTTCGTGGCCGGCGGCCTGCCCTTCGCCGCGTTCCTCGCTTGCTACAACCACGCCCTCTACGGACGCATCCTCACCACCGGCTACGGCGACGTGAGCAGTCTGTTCGCCGGAAAAAACTTCCTGAC
>JAUPWC010000458.1 GCA_030916665.1 Verrucomicrobiota bacterium | reverse complement strand
CAGGCTGCCGCCGGCCTGCAACCGGGTGGCGTGTTCATCCTCGAAAGCTACACGCCGGCCCAGCTTGCCTTTGGCACCGGCGGACCGCGCGATGTCGCCCTGCTGCCCACCCTCGCCGGCCTGCGCCCGCTGCTGTCCGGCCTCGTCCTCGAGTATGCTCAGGAACTCGAACGCGACGTCCATGAGGGCGGCGGCCACACCGGCCGCAGCGCGGTGGTCCAGATCATCGCTCGGCGGCCGGATTGAAATTCACCGCGCCCGGCTTGCGCGTCCACCCGCTTGGGCCATGTTCCCCTTTATGAAGAAACTCCTCCCGCTTTTCGCCATGCTGTCCCTGTTTTCCTCCCTCGTTGCCGCCGATGTGCCCACCCTGACGCCCGCCGCCGCCGCCAAGCTCGTGGCCGACGGCAAGGCCGTGCTGATCGATGTCCGCGAGCCCTCCGAGTGGGCCGAGACCGGCGTCGCTGCGCCTGCGTTGCTCCTGCCCAAGAGCGAGTTCGACGCCGGACAGGTCGGCGATTGGAAAGACTTCCTCGCGAAGGTCGGCGACAAGCAGATCATCCTTTACTGTCGGTCCGGCCGCCGGTCCGGCACCGTGGCCGAAGCGCTCGCCGCCAAGGGCCACAAGGCGGCCAACGCCGGCCCGTTTGAAGCCTGGAAAGCCGCCGGTCTCCCCACACGGCAGCCGACCGAACCGGCGAAATAAGCCACGCGGTCCGGGCCTCACCGGGTGACGCGCTTTGCGGTGGAGCCCCCGTCAAGGGAGCCTTGCTCCCGGTGGCGGGGGGCGTCACATCTCGCGGTTCATGTCCTGGATCGTTGGCAGCCTTGTTTCCGCCCTCTTCCTCGGGTTCTACGACCTGAGCAAAAAGCACGCGTTGCACAGCAACGCCGTGTTGCCGGTGCTGTTTCTCGGGACAGTTTGCGGCGCGGTCGTGTGGCTGGGGTTGCTGGCGGTCGGTCTCGCTTCGCCGGATTCCCTGCCGGAGGCATTCGTGCCGGCGCCCCTGTCACCCGCCCAGCACGGGCTGGTGTTCCTGAAATCCATCATCGTGGCCTCGTCGTGGGCGTTCACCTATTTCGGGATCAAACACCTGCCGCTGTCGCTGGCCGCGCCCATCCGCGCGACGGGCCCGCTGTGGACGCTGCTCGGCGCGCTCGTCGTGCTCGGCGAACGGCCCTCGTGGCTGGAGAACGCCGGCATCCTGATCACCCTCGCGTCGTTCTGGGGGCTGTCGGTCGCCGGGCGCGACGAAGGAGTGTATTTCCACCGCAACAAGTGGGTCGGCTGCATGGTCGCCGGCACGCTCTGCGGTGCGGTGAGCGGCCTCTACGACAAACACCTGCTTGGCACCGTCGGGCTCAGTGCCGCCCAGGTGCAGGCCTGGTTCACGCTCTATCTGCCCGTCGTGCTGTTGCCGCTCATCGTGGGGTGGTGGCGCCGCTGGTGGCCGCGCAACGAATTCCACTGGCGCTGGAGCATCCCGCTGATCGCCCTGACCCTGCTCGTGGCGGACTTCGTGTATTTCGAGGCGCTGCGCGATCCCGAGGCGCTCGTGTCGGTCGTCTCCAGCCTGCGGCGCGGCAGCACGCTCGTGGCCTTCGCGGGCGGCATCTGGCTGTTCCGCGAGGCCAAGGGCGCGGCCAAGCTGCCGGCCGTGCTCGGCATCGTGGCCGGCATCACCCTGACCGTGCTCGGCTGAACGCCGCCGGTTTCCGGCAAAGTTTCGGTGGATTCCGGAGCGCGGACGAATAAGTTCAACGCCAGATGACCACCTCGCATCGAGCACTCCGGCTGGGAAGCCGGCTAGCCGGACTGCTGCTTGCCCTCTCCCTGCAGGCTCAGCCCGAGCCCACGCCCAGCGGGGCCGCGGCAGCGCAACCACTGGCCGCCCGCCAGCCGCTCATCGTGGGTGTGACCACCGACAGCTACCCCTACGGATTCATCGACGCCAAGGGTCGCGCCACCGGCTTTTCCACGGATATCCTCGATGCCGTGGCCCGGGTCGTCCAGCTGGAGATCAAGCGCGTGGCTATGCCGGCACGAGAGATGCACGACCGCTTCCGGGCGGGCGAATTCGACATGCTGCAGATTCTCAGCCAGACGCCGGAGCGGGACAGTTACTGCGACTTCACGGTGCCCTTCCTCACTCTGCGGGGTGCCGTGTTCATCCGGAAAGAGGGCAACCCGATCCGGAGCCTGGAGGATTTCAACGGCCGGAAGTTCGCCATCATCGGCGAGCGCAGCATCGGCGAGCGCTTCATCGCCGACCACGGCCTCCGGATCGTGAAGGTGTCGGTGGGCTCGAGCGAGGAAGCCCTGCGGATGATCGAGCGCGGACAGGTCGAAGGCAGCTTTCTCTCCCAGCTCACCGCACTCTCGGTCATGGAGGAACGGCGCATTCGCAATGTGGTGATGTTCGGCGAGCCGCTCGCGGGCTACGACATCCGCCACTGCTTCGCCGTGCACAAGGGCGACGCCCTGCTCCTGGCGCGCCTCAACGAAGGCCTGTCCATCCTCCACCGCACCGGAGAATTCGGCGAGATCTACCAGCGCTGGTTCGGCCGGATCGACGCGCCGCTTATCACGCGCGAGCAGGCGCTGAACTACGGCCTGATCATCCTGGCCGTGGGCCTCGCCGGCGCGCTCACCGCCTACCTCCGCCTGCGCTTCCTCCACCGCCGTATCGCCGCGCAAGCCGACGAACTCAACCGGCAGCAGACCCTGCTCCGGGCCCTCTACGACAACATCCCGCTCGCGGTGTTCGTGCTGGAGGAAACGACGCCCGACGGGCACCGCGCGCTCCTGCTGAACCGATCCGCCGAGGCCATGTTCGGCCTTTCCCCCGGCGACGCCGACGGCCGTCCGCTGGCCGGGCTGCCGGTCGAACCCGAGATGCTGGCACAGCTCACCGGATTTATCACCCGCCACCCCGGGGCCGCCGGCATCGTGCAGGAATCCCGGCACCTGCCGCGCACCAACCGCCACTTCGCCCTGATGCTGGTGCCCCTGCTGCCCGGCTCCGAGGGGCGCACGCGCTGCTGCCTGCTGGTTGACGACACCACGGAGCGCCACCGCCTCGACGAGGAGATCGCGCAGTCGCGCAAACTCCGCGCCGTCGGTGAACTCGTCGGCGGCATCGCCCACGAGTTCAACAACCTGCTCACTCCGATCGTGCTCAAATCCGGCGAACTCCTGCTCGATCGCCCGCAAGACCGCGAGCTGGTGCAGTCGGTCGGCCTGATCGCCGGTGCGGCCCAGCGGGCGGCCGAGCTGACCCGCCGCCTGCTCACCTTCGGCCGCAAGAACGAGTCACGCCCCGAGGTCGTGCAGCTGCCCGCCGCCATTGACAGCTGTTTCGCCCTGCTGCGCCTGACCATGGACCGGCGCATCCGCTGGCAGAACGACACGCCCGCCGACCTGCCCGCACTCTACCTGAACGCCACCGATCTCAACCAGATCCTCGTCAACCTGATCCTCAACGCCCGCGACACTCTCCTCGACCGGCTCAACGCCCCTCAACCCGGGGACTGGTCACCTCTCATCCGCATCGGCGCCGCGCATCTGCCGGCGGACGCCCGCGCCCCGCTGCCCGACGTGCCGGCTCCCGGCCTGCTCGGCTGGGTGCGGCTGACCGTGCAGGACAACGGCATGGGCATGCCCACGGAGGTGCGCGAGCGCATCTACGAACCCTTTTTCACGACCAAATCCGTCGGTCAGGGCACCGGCCTGGGGCTCGCGACCGTGTGGCATCTTGTCCACATGAGCGGCGGACACAT
>JAUPWC010000457.1 GCA_030916665.1 Verrucomicrobiota bacterium | reverse complement strand
TGGAGGAAGGTCGAACGCGTTGACCCCAGCGCGTTGCTCGGTCCACGCCCCCCAAGCCAGCGTCTTGGGGTCAAGCCGCTCCACCTCGATCTCCCTGTTCCGCCTTGGCCTGATCTTCGCCGCTTTGCTTCTCGGCGTAACCGGCCGGGCCGCGCCGACCGATTTCTACCTGCCAGCCCAGCCCGCGGCCGAGGCGCTGCTCGCGTTCTCACGTCAGTCGGGTGCCGAGGTGCTTTACTCCTCCGACGACCTGCGCGCCGTCACCACCGGCGCCGTGATCGGTCGCTTTGAACCGGGGCAGGCGCTCGAGCTCCTGCTCAAGGACACCGGCTTCGCCGCGCGGCGCAACCTGCGCGGCAAGTTCGTCATCACGCGCGCCGTGCCGACGACCGGTGCGATCACCGGACGCATTCTCACCCCTGCGGGCGGAGCGGCGGCAAAGTTGCCCGTCGCGATTGCCGGCACCCGCCTGCGCACGCTCACGGACGCCGAGGGAGTTTTTTCCTTCCCCGCGGTCACCCCGGGCGCGCACCGGATCTTCGCCGGCGGGCCCGGCTACCAGCTGCTGGAACGCACCGACCTCGCGGTCATCGCCGGCCAGACCCTCGCCCTCGAACCGCTGCACCTGCGCGCCACCACCGACATCACGGTGCTCGACCCTTACGTCGTGACCGAGCGCGACGACCGCCTGCCCATCGGCGAGGGGGCGGGCGCCGCCCCCAGGCGTGCGGGCGGAAACCTCGACCTGCCGCGCACCGCGGACAACGCGCTGCCGTTCACGGTGTTCACCCGTGAGCAGATTGTCCGCAGCGGCGTCGTGCAGTTGAACGAATTTCTCCAGCGCGAACTCCTCGAGTCCGGCACCGGCCAGCCGCCGGAGCAGAACAGCCAGACCGACAGCATCGTCTCGGGCAGTTCCAACCTCCAGCTGCGCGGCTACGGCTCCGACGAAACCGTCATCCTCGTCAACGGCCGCCGCCTGCCGGAAACCTTCACCGACCAACCCGGCGCGCTCGGCACGCCCGACGTGAACCTCGTGCCGCTCTCGCTCGTGCAGCAGATCGAGGTGCTGCCGACTTCGGCCTCCGCGCTCTACACCGGCAACGCCGTCGGCGGCGTCATCAACATCGTGCTCACGCCGGACATGGACGGCACCGAGCTGCGCACCACCTACACCAACGCGCTCGGCGGCTTCGACGCCCCGCAGTCGTCGGTCTCGTTGTCGCATGGCCGCACCCTGCTCGACGGCCGGCTGCGCCTGCGCTTGAACGCCACGCTCACGCAGTCCGCCCCGGCGGTGGAGAGCGAACTCGGCTACCAGCGCGCGCGGCTCGCGCGCACGCCCGCGGGCTTCGCGTCGCGCGACACGCCGAATGTTATCAGCGCAGACGGCTCGCCCCTGTTTGGCGCGGGCACCGCCGCCTTCACCTCCGTCGCGCCCGGGGCCGACGGAACCGGCGGGCTCGCCGCGTTCTCCGGCCGCCAGGGCCTGTTCAGCACCGGACTCTTCGACTCACCCGGCGGCCTCGCCACCAACCCCAACAGCCGCGACTACCTCTACGGCCGCGAGCAGCGCCGCGCCACCTGGTATGGCTCGGCGGTGTTCGACGCGACGCCCTGGCTGCAACTCGGCCTCGACGCCACCTGGGGCCGCACCACGGTGCACCGCGGCCACGAGGTGTTCTCCGGGGAATTAGGGCTGCCCGCGGCGCGCGGTCCCTTCGGCCAGGACGTGCTCGTCGCGCTGCACGAGACCACGCCGGCCCTCGGCCAGGATTACAACGAGGCGCAGCTCGACTCCTTTTCCGTCGTGGGCGGGGCGCTGTTGCAGCTGCCGGGCGACTGGAAACTGAGCTTCGACGCCCAATACGCCCGCAATGTCGCGCGTTACCGCGGGCTCGTCGGCGTGGACCGTGAGCGCTGGCAGCAGCTCGTGGACGCCGGCCTTTACCAACCGGTGCGCGACACGCAGGTTCACGGCCCGCCGCAGGAATTCTACGACCGCGCGCTCATCTATCACGGCGGTCCGGGCCGCTTCGTCACGCTCGGCGACTATCACACGATCGAGGGCGCCGCCCGCCTCACGCACGAGGCGCTGCCGCTGCCCACCGGCGAGGGCACGCTCAACCTCGGCGCCGACTACCGGCTCAGCCGGCTCGCGTCTTACACCTCCGCGCCGCGCTTCGCCGACGGCACCGCGGCCGCGGAGATCGAGGAGTGGAGCGGCCGCACGCTCGAGCGCATCAGCGTCTTCGGCGAAATCCAGGCCCCGCTCGTGCCCGCGCGGATGCTGCCGCGGGCCATCAAGTCGGTCGAGACCGACACCGCCATCCGCTACATCGTTTCCACCCAGTCCAACGAGACCAACCTCGCTCCGACCTTCGGCCTGAAGGTGGACCTGCGCAACGGCCTCGCCTTTCGCGCCTCCTACACCACTTCGAACCGTTTTCCCAATCCGGTGATGAGCCGCCGGCTGGACCAGGGCAGTGGCGGCGGCTCGGGCGCCGATCAGGTCAGCATCATCGACCCGGTCCGCGGCGAGACCTACTTCACCGAGGCGAAGGTGGCCATCAATCCCGACATCCGGGCGGAAACCGCCGCCACGCAGACCGCCGGCCTGATGTTCACCCGCGGCCGCACGCACCGCTTCCGCGCCTCGCTGGATTTCGCCGACACCACCAAGACCGACGAGATCATCGGGCTCACCCCGCAGACCGTGGTGAACCTCGAGTCCTTCTTCCCTGACCGCGTGGAGCGCGATCCCGCCGGCACCGGCCGCATCACCACGCTGCTGACCGGCTTCGCCAACGTTTCCAAGCGGCACTCGCAGAACTGGAACCTCGCGGCCGAATACGCCTGGAGCGGATTCCTTGGTGGCACGCTCGAGCTGCGGGGCCGTTGGGTGTGGTTCCAGCGCTACGTCAACCAGCTGGATCCCTCAGAACCCGTCATCGACCAGCTCGACCATCCCGACGGCACCGCCTCCGGCCTGCTGCGCCACCGCCTCACCTTCGGCGCCGCGTGGACCGGCGCCGCGTGGGGCTTCGGCGTGGACGGCCACTACCTGGGCGAACGCGCCCTGCCTCCGGTCGAGCAAGCCGCGCAGGGTGCCAGCCACCTCAAGCCCTACTGGCAGCTCGACGCCTTAGCGCAGACCGATCTCACGCGCTGGCTCCCGGGAAATCCGCAGAACTACCGTCTGCACGCCCAGCTCCGCGTGAACAATCTCTCCGGCTTCGATTTCCCCAAATACGTCGCCGACCCCACCGGCGCCGGCGTCCAAGCCTACGGCGATTGGCGCGGCCGCACGTATTCGCTCTCGGTCACGGCGAGTTTCTGAGCGGGTCGAAGCCGGATTGGGAAGTAACCACGGAATACACCGAATACACGGAAGGCAGCAACAAGGCGGATGCCTGCCAGCCTCGCTACCAGACCAACTCCAGATACGAGCCGGGTTCTGCCCGCTGGATGGCGACCTTAATCATGCCTGCCTGCGGCCGGATGTCGGGCCAGCGGGTCGTGGGAAGCACGATGATGGCAAGGCGACGGCCTTTGAGATTCTGCTGATAGCGGAGGTTCTGATCGGTTGTGAGGAAGACATCCACGCCCGCCTGCTCCGCTGCGGCCAGCAGGACGCCGTTGGTCAGATTGCTCCAGCCCACGCGGTGGGCGGTCGTGATCTCCAAACCCGGCAGTTCCAGCGCCAGCGGCAACGGCACGCCCTGATCGAAGAGCACTTTCACAACGGCCTACGGGGATGAAGTCAGGCTGGCGGAGGCATGCTCGAGCACGGCTTCCACCTGCTCGCGACTGACGCCCTCAAACCACGCCAGAAAATCGTCCACCTTGGCCCCGGCTTCGAGATTTTCGAACAATGCCCTGACCGGAACCCGCGTCCCGCGGAACACCCAGGCGCCGCTCACCTTGTCGGGCGAGCGCTCCACCGCCGGGCAATCTTTCCAGTCGAGCATGACTACCTAGATACTCAGGCGGTGATCGGTCGCAAGGTTGGATTCCGAAGCAGCTCCGACCGCGGGCGTAGCGCGGAGCAGGTTTTCGCTCTCGGTCACGGCGAGTTTCTGAGCGGGTCGAAGCCGGATTGGGAAGCACCCACGGAGCACACCGCATACACGGAAGGCGTGAATACTTACTTCCGGAGCTGCAATGCAGGTTTAAACGCGGAGAAAGACAGGAGGGCCGCGAAGGATTTTTACTGCTCTCCGCGAACTCCGCGCGCTCCGCGTTTCAATTCTGCAACGGATCGCCCGACTGGCATCGCGCCAAACCCGGCGTTTCTCCCTTTGCTCTTACCCTGCTCATCGTGCCGGAATGAACTTCAGCCGCCGGAGTCTGTCTATGCTCTCGCGTTGCCAATGCATACCCCCAGCAAACATTCGTTTCTCGCGGCAATCTTGACCGCAGCCATCCTGCTCCTCGTCGGTTGCAGCACCCCTCAGCCGGTCGTTTCGTCCCTCTCCGCCAAGCCCATCGACACGACGATGCACAAGGGGCTGGAGGTTTCGGTTTTCGATGCCAACCAGGTGCGCTGCGACAAGTCCACGCCGCCTGTCTACCCGGCAGAAGCCAAGCGTAACCGGATCCAGGGGGTCGGTGTCGTCAGGATCATCGTGGATCAAACGGGCGAGGCGATCGACTATACCATCGTCGCCAGCTCCCCCACCGCGGAATTTGGCCAGGCGGTGTTGGATGCGGCCAAACGCTGGAAATATTATCCGATGGCCGATGAGGCCGGTCGGCCGGTCATCTACATTCTGGAACAGACGATCCGATTCAATCTGGGGGAAGAAACACCCCCTGCGGGCGGCGGCTGGAACGGAATGTGATTCTCCACACGGCGGTGCGCCCGGTCTTCGCGACGGGGCATTTCTGCCTTTGCCATGCCGGGGGCGGGTGCTTTGCTCCGGGGCGTGTCCGCCCCCGTCCCACCCTCCGCCGCCGCGGCGCTTGAACTCTCCGTTGTCATTCCCTGTCTCAACGAGGCGCGGACGATCACGGGCTGCGTGCGCGAGGCGATGGACGCCCTCGCCGCCGCCGGCATCGCGGGCGAGGTCGTCGTGGCCGACAACGGCAGCACCGACGGCTCGCAGGACCTCGCGACCCAGGTCGGCGCACGCGTCGTGCCCATCGCCACCAAGGGTTACGGCAACGCCCTGCGCGGCGGCATCGCGGCGGCCCGCGGCCGGTTCATCCTCATGGGCGACGCCGACGGCAGCTACCACTTCGGCCACCTGCCCCGCTTCGTGGAGCGGCTGCGCGCAGGCGCGGATCTCGTGATGGGCAACCGTTTCCTCGGCGGCATCGAGCCGGGCGCGATGCCCTGGAAGAACCGCCACATCGGCAACCCGATCCTCTCGTTCATCGGCCGGCTGTTTTTCCGCACGGGCATCGGCGACTTCCACTGCGGCCTGCGCGCCTTCTCGGCCGACGCCTACCGCCGCATGGACCTGCGCACGACCGGTATGGAGCTGGCCTCCGAGATCGTCATCAAGTCCGTGCTCTTCGGCCTGCGCGTCGAGGAGGTACCGACCGTGCTGCGCAAGGACGGCCGCGACCGCCCGCCGCATCTCCGCCCGTGGCGCGACGGCTGGCGCCACCTCCGCTTCATGCTCCTCTTCAGCCCGCGCTGGCTGTTCTGGTATCCGGGCATCCTCCTGATGGGCGCCGGCCTGATCCTCGGCGGTCTGCTCGTGCAGGGCCCGCTGTTGCTCGGGCGCGTGACGCTCGACGTGCACACGCTGCTCTTCGCCGCAGTCGCGGTGCTAATCGGCTTCCAAGCCGCTTCGTTCGCGGTGCTGAGCAAGTTCTTCGCGATCCGCGCCGGGCTGCGGCGCGCCGAGGCGGGCTTCGACGAATGGTTCCGCCATGTGACGCTGGAGGCGGGACTCGTTTCCGGCACCGTGCTCGTGGCGCTCGGCTTGGTGCTGTCCGTCGGAGCAGTCTGGATCTGGGGCGGCCAGGGCTTCGGCCCGCTGGCCCAGCCGACCGCGACGCTGCGCTGGGTGATCCCGGGCGCGCTGTGCCTCGTGCTCGGCTGCCAGATGATCCTCACGAGCTTTTTCCTCGGGGTGCTGCGGCTCGACACGCGCACCGAAGCCGCATGACGCCCGCGCTCCGGAACCGTCTCTGGCTGGGCGCGGCGCTCGTGATGACCGTCGCCAAGCTCTGGCTCAGCCGCGGCCAGGGTGTGTTTGCCATCGGCGGCGCGGGACACGACGACCGGCTGTTCATCGAGCTGGCCCAACACCTCGTGCGCGGCGAATGGCTCGGGCCCTACAACGAGCTGACATTGGCGAAAGGCCCGTTCTATTCCCTGTTCATCGCGGCAGCCTTCATCACCGGCCTCCCGCTGTTCCTCGCCCAGCATCTTTTCTACGCCGCGGCCTGCGGAGCCTTTGTGCGGGCGCTGCGGCCCGCGATCGCTTCGGCCGGCGCGCGCTGCGCGATCTACGCGCTGCTGCTGTGGAATCCGATGACCTACGACACCCACAGCATGGGCCGCGTGCTACGGCAGCAGGTGTATAGTCCGCTGGGGCTGATGATCTTCGCGGGGTTGATCGCGCTGTATCTGCGCCGGAGCGATGTCATCCGGAAGCAGTGGCCGTGGGCGGTGCTCGCCGGCGCGGCGGCGGGTTGCTTCTATCTCACCCGCGAGGAGGCGCTGTGGTTTGCCCCGAGCGTCGCGCTGCTCGGCGGCGCGTGCCTGTTTGGCGCGTGGCGGCTGTCGCGCGGTGCCGTGTTGCGCACCGGCGCGATGTTCGCTCTCGCGCTCGGCGTGGCGGCCGCGCCCGTTTACCTGGTCTGCGCCCAGAACAAGCGGCACTATGACTGGTTCGGCACCTGCGAGTTTCGCGCCGCGGAGTTCCGCGATGCCTACGGTGCGATGCTGCGCGTGCAGGTCGGCCCGGAACTGCCCTTTGTGCCCGTCACACGCGAAGCCCGAGTTGCGATGGCGGCGGCGAGTCCGCGTTTCGCACTGCTCCAGAAACAATTCGAGGAGGGAGGACTCGCGCAGGGCTGGGCCGGCGCTTCGGAGTTTTTCACCAAGCTGCCGGCCGCAGAGGGCCAGATCGGCGGGGGCTGGTTGATCTGGGCCGTGCGCGAGGCGGTGGCAAAATCCGGCAATGCCGGCAACGCTCAGCAGGCGATCATCTTTTACCGCGAGCTGGCCCGCGAACTCAACCGCGCCGCCGACGAAGGCCACCTGCCCGCCGGCCCGCGCCGCAGCGGCTTCGCGCCGCGCTGGCTCGACAGCCAGACGCCCACCTTCGTGCGCGCCACGCGGGACTTCGCGGACTTCGTGATCCGTTTCAGCAAATTCGCC